>JAYWDP010000492.1:0-3130 GCA_043779775.1 Cyclobacteriaceae bacterium | reverse complement strand
ATGGCATCGTCAATGAAAACCTGGCAGAACATTTCGTGGGCGAGGTGCAATACACAGAAGCCAAGTTTTTCTATGGATTCCAGATTGCCATTGAAAACATCCATTCCGAAACCTATTCCCTGTTGATAGACACCCTGGTAAAAGATCCCCGGGAGAAAGACAAGCTTTTTCACGCTATCGATACTATGGATTGCGTAAAAAAGAAGGCAGATTGGGCTCTTCGGTGGATCGATCAGGGAAATTTCCAGGAGCGCCTGGTTGCCTTTGCCGCCGTGGAAGGCATTTTCTTCTCTGGCTCATTTTGTTCGATCTTCTGGCTCAAGAAACGTGGCTTGATGCCCGGCCTGAGTTTTTCCAATGAACTGATCTCCAGGGATGAGGGCTTGCATTGTGATTTTGCCTGCCATCTCTATACCCAACACGTTAAAAACAAGCTCCCCAATGAACGGATCATTGAGATCATAAAAGACGCGGTGACCATTGAACAAGAGTTTGTGACGGATGCCATTCCCGTGAACCTGATTGGCATGAACGCCCAGCTCATGTGCCAGTACATCGAATTTGTGGCAGACCGTCTTTTAAATGAGCTAATCGGTGAAAAGGTCTATGGGGCTGTCAATCCCTTCGACTTCATGGAAATGATTTCCCTGCGAGGCAAAACCAATTTCTTTGAAAAGAGGGTGGCTGAATACCAGAAAGCAGGGGTCATGAAAAGTACTGAAAAAGATGTGGCCCCAAAGTTTTCATTGAATGAAGATTTTTAGTTACCTTTTGAAACCATTTTTTAAACTTTTACTCTACACCCAAACAACCCTTAGACATGCTTGTATTGAAGCGTGACGGACACAGAGAGTCCGTCAAGTTCGACAAAATCACTGCCCGGATCGAAAAACTCTGCTATGGCCTCGATCCTAAATTTATTAATCCTGTTGAAGTGGCCATGAAAGTGATCAATGGCCTGTTTGATGGCGTTTCTACGCAAGAATTAGACAATCTGGCCGCCGAGATCGCCGCTTCGATGACCACCCGTCATCCTGACTTTGCCAGGCTCGCCGCCCGTATTGCAGTTTCCAACCTTCACAAAACAACCAGTAAGTCATTCTCCAATACCATGAAAAGGCTTTACACCTATGTAGACGCCAAGACCGGTCAGAATGCACCCATGATCTCCAAGGAAACCTGGAAAGTAATCAAGAACAACGCAGCAGAACTGGATGACGCCATTATTTATGACCGCGATTTCGGCTATGACTATTTTGGTTTCAGGACCCTGGAGCGCTCCTACCTGATGAGGATTCAAGGCAAGGCCGTGGAACGTCCACAACATATGCTGATGCGGGTGGCGGTAGGCATTCATGGAGAAGACATTAAGGCTGGCATTGAAACGTATCACCTCTTGTCTGAAAAGTGGTTCACCCACGCAACACCTACTTTGTTTAACGCTGGTACTCCCAAGCCTCAGTTGTCATCCTGCTTCTTACTTACCATGAAGGATGATAGCATCGACGGCATTTACGACACGCTGAAGAACTGCGCGAAAATTTCTCAGTCAGCCGGTGGCATCGGCCTCAGCATTCATAATGTCAGGGCAAAAGGATCGTATATCAAAGGCACCGGAGGCACTTCGAATGGCATCGTGCCCATGCTTCGCAACTTTGACATGACGGCCCGTTATGTAGATCAGGGGGGCGGAAAGCGGAAAGGAAGCTTTGCTGTTTACCTCGAACCCTGGCACGCCGATGTTTTTGAATTCCTCGACCTTAAGAAAAACCATGGCAAAGAGGAGATGCGCGCCCGCGATCTTTTCTATGCCATGTGGATGCCTGACCTCTTTATGAAGCGTGTGGAGACCAACGAAATGTGGTCGCTATTCTGCCCGAATGAAGCCCCCGGTCTGGCAGACTGCTACGGTGAAGAATTCGAAAAACTCTACGAGAAGTACGAAAAGGAAGGACGGTATCGCAAGCAGGTAAAAGCACAGGACCTGTGGTTCGAAGTGTTGGAATCCCAGATCGAAACCGGCACGCCCTACATTCTGTACAAAGATGCTGCCAATCGTAAATCCAATCAGAAGAACCTGGGCACCATCAAGTCCAGCAACTTGTGTACGGAGATTATTGAATACACGTCACCCGATGAAATTGCGGTTTGCAATCTCGCCTCGATCGCATTGCCCAAATTCGTGACCACGGACGGAAAATTTGATCACGATAAACTATATGAGATCACGAAGGTTGCCACCCGCAATCTGAACAAGGTCATTGATGTCAATTACTACCCGGTGGCAGAAGCCAAGCGCTCCAACTTGCGCCATCGTCCGATAGGATTAGGCGTACAGGGACTTGCCGACGCCTTCATCCTGCTGCGCATGCCGTTTGATTCTGAAGAGGCGCGCGGACTTAACCGCGACATTTTCGAGACCATCTACTTCGGTGCTATGGAAGCCTCTATGGAGTTATCGAAAGTATTAGGTCCTTACGAAACCTTTAAGGGGTCTCCGGTCTCCAAGGGAATTTTCCAGTTTGATATGTGGGGAGTCACGCCCTCTTCCGGTCGCTGGAACTGGGAACAACTCAAGCGCGATGTAAAGCAATTCGGTGTTCGCAACTCTTTGCTGGTAGCACCCATGCCTACCGCCTCCACATCACAGATCATGGGCAATAACGAGTGCTTTGAGCCCTATACTTCGAACATTTATACCCGCAGGACTTTATCCGGTGAATTCATTGTGGTGAACAAACACCTGATGAAAGACCTCATGAGTCTGGGGTTGTGGACAGATGCCATGCGGCAGAAACTCATTGGCGCCAACGGATCGGTCCAATCCATTCCTGAGATTCCTCAAAACATCAAAGACATCTACAAGACTGTTTGGGAAATTTCTCAGAAGGCAATCATAGACATGTCTGCCGACCGTGGCGCTTACATTTGTCAATCACAGAGTTTGAACATCCACATTACCAATCCCAATTTTGGCAAGCTGACATCCATGCATTTCTATGCCTGGAAGAAAGGATTGAAGACGGGTATGTACTATCTGCGCTCGACCGCTGCTTCCGATGCCATCAAGTTTACCATTGACAAATCGGCGATGCCACAACCTGTGGCAGCCATCATCACCCAGGAAGTA
>JAYWDP010000491.1:0-3140 GCA_043779775.1 Cyclobacteriaceae bacterium | reverse complement strand
CATAGTCAATCACTGAATTCAGGCCGGCATGAATAAATGGAATGTGAAATCCTTCAAGATAATTTTCGCAATACAAAGCCCAATGAGCATTTACCACGTAATCTTTGGAGAGGTCCGGCCTGAAATTAAATTTTTTAAATGGCATCCATTTAACCCGCTCGATCATTTCTTTGAAGAAAACTTCTGGCGGTTGTGATTGATTCAATGAGGTGAACAGCCACTTGACCCATTTGAATAGGGGAAGCGAGGTCAGGTCATCAGCTTCGGTGGGAAAGTTTTTTACTTCTTTAAACTCCGGCATAGACAGGAATTTTCCGTTGAGATGAAACCTTCTGCCGTGGTATTTGCATCGCAGGTCCATCAGTTTACAGGGCTTATCAATTATAAGGTTTCCCCGGTGTGTGCAAACATTGGTAAGGCATTGGATCGCACTTTCTTTATCTTTTGTGAGGATAAGGGGCTCGTCGATGAAATTTTCCAGGAAAGTTATAGGTGTTATCCAGCCTGGATCTTTTACCTGGTCTTCATCCCCGATAAATTGCCAGGTGGAAGCAAAGAGTTTATCCTTGGATAGATTGTATAGGTCCTTCTGTAGATAAAATTCTACCGGAAGGGTCTGGGCGACGGTGATGTCGGGATCAACTGATAATTCCATGGTAAAGAGTGAAATTTTATAAATTTAAGAAATGAATAGGAATGTCTTCCAATGGACATATCCATTGGCTGTTAATTTCGTTTCGCCCTGTAATACCTAAAGAATAAAATAAAATGAAAACTGCCATCAATTGGGCTGCCCGCATTTTAGCCGCTGTAATCATGCTCCAAACGCTGTATTTTAAATTTACCGGTGCGCCGGAATCCGTTTATATATTTACTACCATCGGCATGGAACCCTGGGGCCGGATTGGTGTTGGCGTGATGGAATTGATTGCTTCGGGGCTAATTCTAATCACCGCTACTTCCTGGCTGGGTGCCGGGCTCGCCCTGGGCCTCATGATGGGAGCCATTGGCATTCACTTTACCATTCTCGGCATCAGTGTTCAGGATGACGGAGGTTATTTGTTTTTCCTCGCGCTGACGGTGATCATTTGCTCCCTGTACGTACTTTGGTACAATTCAAATAAAATTGAGGGAATATTAAAAATAATTGGCAGGAGGAAGTAAGTTCATTTACCTTTCAGGAGTGAAATAATATTATCGAGGTCAGCCTGATAGGCAGGGATATCTTTTAAATAATCTTTTAATCCTTCGCTGAGGTAGTTAGGCACGGGTTGTTTATTTCTGACTTTCCCACTCAGGTCACCCAACAAATCCAGTGCATCTTTTTTGGAAGGAAAACCTGGATTCATTTCAAGCTTACTTCTTAATGAGATTATCGCGATCAATAGGGGGTCTTCCGCGGAAACAATTGGTGTAGTCAGGACGGCAGTTTGTGTCTGATTTTCAATGCATAGATTATATTCCCGAAGCAATTGATCCAGTTTTTTTCGATTTAGTTCATCCTTTTCAATCTTCTTTTGTATCGTGGAACAATCGCTCAAAAAATTGCCCATAACTTTCTTGAATGAAAAGTTGGGAACTTGAATCGCACTCCCGTCACGACGCACCAGGTATTCAATGTCATAAGCGCCACTGGTACTTTGAGCCAAATACCGACTTACATATCCGGGGGAAGTGAGTTTTAAAAACCTGTACCCCTTTTCAATTCTGACTGTATGATAGATTTCATTTTTGATTACAAGGGCCTTTACCTGCATCGCGGTAAAGTGAACTTTCTTTTTGCCTTCTTTGACTTCGACCCGATCATAGATATCATAGGTAAGGATGTCTGCTTTTCCCTGAATCGTATCATTCTTAGGGGTTACAACGTAATCCTGTGCCTGAACTGACCAAGAGCCTAGTAAAGAAATACCGACCAGAAGTTTTATTAACATACTTTTTTTCAAATAAAAGACAAGTTTAGTGCTATTTGAAAACACTTTTTGTTTTTTTTTCTAAAAGAACGTACTTGAGAGGAATTCTAAGTCTATGATTCAATACAACCCCAAAGCCTGGTTTTCACTTATCCTCCATTCTTACAGCCGTCATGTCATGCGCACCTTGCAACCGGTGCTTTTGTTTATGGCAATTTATTCAGGAATATGCTGCTACCTGATATTGGATGTGTTCCGTCTTCATGAAAAGGAATTCCACAGTACCATCGGCATGCATTCCTTACTGGGAATTGTGTTGGGTTTGTTCCTGGTGTTTCGCACCAACTCAGCGTATGACCGGTGGTGGGAGGGAAGGAAGTTATGGGGAAGCCTGGTAAACAATACGCGCAACCTGGCCCACAAACTCAATGCTATTCTTCCGTTGGAGGATAGGGAAAACAGATTGTACTTAAAAATCATGATTCAAAACTTCGTATTTTCTGTTAAAGAGCACGTGCGTCATGGCGTTAAACTTGATGACCTCGAACCTGCGGGAAATGATTTTCATTTGAAATTCAAAAATGTGAAGCATATTCCCAACCGGATTGTTTCTTTGCTTTATGAAAGAATAAATGATTTATACGTTAAAAAAGAGATTTCGGGCGATCAACTGTTTTTAGTTGATAAAGAACTGAAAGAGTTCTCCGATATACAGGGAGCTACTGAACGGATTAAGAATACGCCAATCCCATATTCTTATTCCATGTACATCAAAAAATTTATTTTTATTTATCTCATTACGCTTCCCTTTGGGTTCGTAACGCTTATTGAATACCTCACGATACCCGTGGTTATATTAATTTCCTTTGTAATCTTCAGCGTGGAATTAATTGCGGAGGAAATTGAAGACCCCTTTGGAAAAGATGTCAATGACCTTCCTACCGATGATTTGACTGACAAAATCCATCAAAATCTTGATGAAATCATGGATCAATCAACGGCCAGCGTAAAAATTGCGTAAATAATTATTAAAAAAATCATAACGGCATACATTACCAGATCCACCCGCACATAGTCTTTGTATTCCTTATAAAGCTCTTTAATCTTTTTGAACATAACCTTTTGTCTGGATTATTGTTCTAATGTAATAAAATATTTATTCTATCGTTTTTGACTCCTATTTTCTTTAGACTACCAATGCCAAGATTGATTTTTGTGGCAATCTTT
>JAYWDP010000490.1:0-9020 GCA_043779775.1 Cyclobacteriaceae bacterium | reverse complement strand
GGTCCTCAAACTTGTCAGGCTTCAGGGCTCGCAGATAATTCAGCATCCCCTCGCTTTCAAACTGAAAAGTCCCGATGGTCTCACCACGCTGATACAATTGGTAAGTCTTTGCATCAGTTAATGCAATTTTTTCAAGGTCAACCTCGACGTTCCTTTTCTTTTTGATATTCCTGAGCGCTGTTTTGATAATGCTAAGCGTAGTAAGCCCCAGGAAGTCCATTTTCAGCATGCCGGCATTCTCTACCACGCTGTTATCAAACTGTGTGACAAGCATGGACGAATCTTTCGCCGTTGATACGGGAATCAGTTTCGTCATATCCTCCGGCGTAATGATCACGCCGCAGGCATGGGTTCCCGTGTTGCGGAGGGAGCCTTCCAGGATGATTGCCTGCCGTAATACGTCAGCCCTTTTGTCCGTGCCTTTCCGGATGTCTTCAAGTTCCCGCATTTCTTCAAAGGCTTTCGCGAGCGTTGTACCAGGACGTTCGGGTACCAGTTTGGCCATGTTATTTGCGTCGGAAAGCGGAAGTTCCATTACCCTGGCTGCATCACGAATGGCAGACTTGGCAGCCATCGTTCCATACGTGATGATCTGTGCAACCTGATTCTGACCGTATTTTTCAATAACATAATTCAACACCTTATCCCTTCCCTCATCATCAAAGTCAATATCAATATCCGGTAGCGAGACACGGTCGGGATTTAAAAAACGCTCGAAGAGAAGGTCATAGGCAATGGGATCTACATTGGTGATGCCGGTGCAATATGCCACCACAGATCCTGCAGCAGATCCGCGTCCCGGCCCGACGCTGACGCCCATCTCGCGTGCTTTCGAAGTAAAGTCTTGAACGATGAGGAAATATCCGGGATAACCGGTTTTCTTGATGGTCTCTAATTCAAATTCAATTCGCTCTTTGATCTGAGGTGTCAACTCAGGATACCGTCTCCCGGCGCCTTCATAGGTAAGATGTCTGAGATAATCATCTTCCGTTTTGAAATTCTTTGGAATGTCAAAATTAGGGAGCAATACTTTTCGTTCGAGCTTATAGCTTACCACTTTATCGACGATTTCACTGAGGGTATCGATGGCCTCCGGTAAATCGCGGAAAAGATTTTTCATCTCCTCCTGGGATTTAAAATAAAATTGATTGTTGGGTAAACCATAGCGCTTACCCCGGCCCTCGCCGATGGGTGTGGATTGGAACTCACCCTCTTTAATGCATAAAAGAACATCATGTGCATTCGACTGCTCCTTTTCCAGGTAGAACACCTCATTGGCAGCAAAGTATTTCACCTTATGTTTTTCGCAAAAACGCAACAGTGTCTGATTGACATGGTCCTCTTCCGGAAGACCATGCCGGTTGAGTTCGACATAAAAATCCTGGCCAAAAGTCTTATGCCACCATTTAAATGCCTCTTCAGCCTGTCGTTCACCGACTTGAAGAATAAGGTGAGGTATTTCACTGTGCAGATTGCCCGTGGTCGCAATCAGCCCCGTTTTGTATTGTTCGACCAATGCTTTGTCAATGCGGGGATAAATTCCATAAAGACCTTCCATGAAACCCAGTGAACTTAGCTTGGCCAGGTTGTGATAGCCTTCTTTATTTTTTGCCATGAGTACCTGATGGTAGCGCTTGTCAGGATTGTCTTTGGTAAACTTCGTTTTCTTCCTTTCGTCAGCCAGATACAGTTCGCACCCCACAATGGGTTTAATATCATTATTCAGTGCCTCGGTTACGAACTTGAAGGCGCCGAATAAATTGCCCAGATCTGTGAGCGCCAACGCAGACATATTTTGGGCCTTCGCCTTCACGATGATGTCATGCACATTGGCCGTAGCCTGAAGAACAGAATATTGTGAATGAAGGTGGAGGTGATAAAAAGGTTTTTCTGTCAGCCCTTCTTCACTTCCTTCAGAGGTATAGCTTGATTTTTTCTTCTTCTCCCTCTTGCTGTCATTTCCTGCTTCCAGATTAGGCTCTTCATACTCAATTTTATCCACCGGTGTAGAGTCAAAGGGCTTGACGACGTGTTGTTTGATGAGTCCGAAGAAGGACCGGGCCGTTGCCGCCACATCGTAGGAGGCGTCATGGGCATCACTAAACCCTTTGCCAAAGAGTTTTTCGTGTAACTCGCTGAGACGTGGCATTTTCATCCTGCCTCCAGGGCCGCCAGCCAGTTGACAGAATTCAACAGAAACAATTCCAGTATCAACCTTATTCACTGACAGGAGTTTCTCGGTCGCAATATTTTGACGGAGAAATTCTGCCCCCAGGATGTTAACATCAAATTCAATGTTATGTCCGATCAGGACTGAAGTCTTATCGAGATCTTCAAGAAACAAAGCCAGCACTTTTTTAAACGGGTGGCCTTCTTCCATCGCTCTTCGAGTGGAAATACCATGAATTTGTTCGGCTTTATAGGGAATGTCAAAACCTTCCGGCTTGATGATATAATTGTGCTGGGACAGAAGGGAGCCTTTCGGATCATGAAGTTCCCAGGCAATCTGAACAACCCGGGGCCAGTTGTCGAGGTCGGTAATGGGTGCAGTCTTATTATGAGGAACCCCCGTGGTTTCCGTGTCAAAGATTAAATACATTGAAGAGATCAGTAGTGGTTGATGGTAAAATTAGTTTAGTTCAACAAGAGTTCAACCGAAGCATAAAATATTAATTTCTGATTAAAATTCCCCTTTCTGATAATGCTGATTCAAGGGAATAAGGGCCCCGGGAAGGTTTGTTTGGTAAAGCTTTCAGAAGTATTTTTGGTTCACCTGTAAAACCCCTAAATGCACTATGAAGTGGTTTCTTAATATGTTCTCCAGTACGCTGGGGAGAAAGCTTGTGATGGCTCTGACGGGTCTGTTTCTAATCTCTTTTTTACTGGTACACCTCATTGGAAACCTGCAGTTGCTCAAGAATGACGGAGGACATTCGTTTAATGTCTACGCAGAGTTTATGAGTACCAATCCGCTCGTCCAGACGATTTCAAAGGCCAATTTCGGATTCATCCTGATTCATATTTTATGGTCCACGATGTTGTCCATCAGAAACCGGAACGCACGGGGGCCGGAAGGCTATGAAGTAGTTAAATCCCAATCCATCTGGTCTTCCCGCAACATGGGAATTTTAGGAACCATCATTCTTGTTTTTATTGTGATTCATTTGAAGGATTTCTGGGCACAAATGCACTACGGCGGCATCCCTACAGTCAATTATGATGGAAAGGAAGTGCGGGACATTTATACCATTGTAGATTACTGGTTCGCGAAAGACTGGTACGTTATTCTTTATGTGTTTTGCATGGTGGGTGTGGCTTTTCACCTCTGGCATGGCTTCGTCAGTGCTTTTCAAACCCTCGGACTAAACCATATTAAGTATAACCCTGTTATTAATTTCGTCGGAAAAACATTTGCGGTCATAGTACCTGCGCTGTTTGCATTAATTCCAATTTGGATGTTTTTAAACTGAGATTTTCAACACGTCATCATGATATGAAGTTAGATTCAAAAATTCCTGCCGGCCCCCTCGCTGAAAAATGGTCGAAGCATAAGTTTAATCTCAAGCTGGTAAACCCGGCCAACAAAAGAAAATATGACATCATCGTAATAGGCACAGGGTTGGCCGGTGCGTCTGCTGCCGCTTCCCTTGGAGAACTCGGATACAATGTAAAAGCCTTCTGTTTTCAGGATAGTCCACGCCGGGCGCACTCCATTGCTGCTCAGGGAGGAATCAACGCCGCAAAAAATTATCAGAATGATGGCGATAGCATCTACCGTCTTTTTTATGACACCATCAAGGGAGGAGATTACCGTGCCCGCGAAGGCAACGTGCATCGCCTGGCTGAAGTAAGTGTCAGCATTATCGACCAATGCGTGGCGCAAGGTGTGCCTTTCGCCAGAGAATACGGTGGCTTACTGGCCAACCGGTCTTTTGGCGGCTCACAGGTTTCGAGAACTTTTTATGCCCGCGGACAGACCGGACAACAATTATTATTAGGAGCTTATTCGGCATTAAACCGCCAGATTGCTAATGGAAAGGTGACCATGTACAACCGTACCGAGATGCTCGATGTCGTGATCATAGATGGAAAAGCCCGCGGCATTGTTACCCGTGATTTGGTAACGGGAAAAATAGAATCTCATTCGGCACACGCCATAGTACTGTGTACGGGTGGCTATGGAAACGTATTTTATTTATCCACAAACGCGAAAAATTCGAATGTAACTGCCGCCTGGAGGGCCCACAAGAAGGGTGCTTTATTCGGCAATCCTTGTTTCACGCAGATACATCCCACCTGTATTCCTGTCTCCGGCGACCATCAGTCCAAACTAACCCTGATGTCAGAATCTTTGCGCAACGACGGACGTGTGTGGGCACCCAAAGTGGCCATTAAAGGATTGAAAGCAAAAGATGCTGCCAAGATTGCCGAAGGAGACCGGGATTATTTTCTCGAAAGACGCTATCCATCTTTTGGTAACCTCGTTCCACGGGACGTAGCTTCACGCAATGCCAAAATGATCTGTGATGAAGGTAGGGGCGTAGGTGCCACCGGCCTGGCGGTCTTCCTCGATTTCTCGGAAGCGATCCGCAGGGACGGCAGAAAAACCATTGAAGCCAAATACGGAAACCTTTTTGATATGTATCGGCAGATTACTGGCGACAATCCTTATGAAATGCCCATGATGATTTTCCCGGCGGTACACTATACCATGGGTGGACTGTGGGTTGATTATAATCTGATGACATCGGTGCCGGGTCTTTATGCCTTGGGTGAGGCTAATTTTTCCGATCACGGTGCAAACAGGTTGGGAGCCAGTGCGTTGATGCAGGGCCTGGCCGATGGATACTTTGTTATTCCTTACACCATCGGTGACTATCTCGCAAATCTCCCCTGGGAAAAAATTGGAACCGATCGCCCTGAGTTTAAAGAGTCTATGGATGCCATCAACAGCCGTGTTAATAAATTATTAGCCATTAAAGGGAAGAAGACCGTAGATGAACTTCACCGCGAACTGGGACTCACGATGTGGGAATACTGCGGCATGTCACGTAATGAAGCGGGCCTGAAGAAGGCTAAACAGAAAATTCAGGAACTGAAAGCGGAGTTCTGGCAAAATGTGAATGTGTTGGGAAGCGCCAATGAATTAAACCAGGAGTTGGAAAAGGCAGGACGTGTTGCTGACTTTATTGAACTGGGCGAACTGATGGTGGATGACGCCTTGAACCGTTCGGAATCATGCGGAGGCCATTTCCGTGAAGAGTCCGCCACACCTGACGGTGAAGCCATGCGCAAAGACGATGAGTTTACTTATGTAGCAGCCTGGGAATACAAGGGTGAAAACCAACAGTCGGAGCTGCACAAAGAATCGTTGATATTTGAGAATGTGAAATTGACACAAAGAAGTTATAAGTAAGTGCTAAAGTGTTTAGGTGTATAAGTGCTTGAGTTGGTGTACGTCAGCCAACGGCCAAAAGCCAACGCCACCTAATAGTTGACAGAAAGTAAAAACATTGAAGTAAGATATTCGAAAGCATTATGATGAAGATTACATTAAAAGTCTGGAGACAGAAAGGCCCAAACACAAAAGGTGGATTCAAGACCTATAAACTGGACCACGTTTCTCCTGATATGTCTTTCCTTGAAATGTTTGATGTGCTGAATGCTGACCTTATTAAAAAGGGTGAGGAGCCGGTGGCATTTGATCACGACTGTCGGGAAGGAATCTGTGGAACGTGCAGCATGTATATCAATGGCCGTCCGCACGGTCCGCTGCAAACTACAACTTGTCAATTGCACATGCGTTCATTTAAGGATGGCGATAAGATCACGGTAGAACCCTGGAGGGCCAAGGCCTTCCCTGTGATAAAGGACCTGGTAGTTGATCGTATGGCTTTTGAGCGCATTCAGCAGTCGGGAGGATATATCTCCGTGAATACGGGCGGTGTGCCGGATGGCAACGAGATACTAGTGCCTAAGAAAGTGGCGGACGAAGCGATGAATGCTGCCACGTGCATAGGATGTGGCGCCTGTGTTGCTGCCTGTAAGAATGCTTCCGCCATGCTTTTTGTGAGTGCAAAAGTTTCCCAGTTTGCGTTGTTGCCGCAAGGGCAGCCTGAGCGAAAAGAACGCGCAGAAAGGATGGTAGCTCAAATGGATGCAGAAGGGTTTGGAGCTTGTACCAACACATTGGCATGCGAGGCAGAGTGCCCCAAGTCAATAAAAGTTACCAACATAGCCCGCATGAACCGCGAATATTTTTCAGCGGTGATGAGTTCCTATGAGGTGTCTACCAGCGGAGGAGATGCATAATTTTTCCCGCAGATTTTCGCAGATCAGGGACGCTGATTTTCGTAGATAAGTGGTTATTTCAGATTTCAAATAAACCCTAATTGTGAAACGAATCGTATTCTCTTTTCTTGTGTTAACGGGCTGTAGTCATGCAGTAACTAACAGCAGCCTCAAAGGAGACCCCAAAAACCCTCAACCCGACTGGCTTAGTGCAAAACCTCAAACGGATGCCTATTACGTTGGGATAGGACACGGTACCAAAGACGGCAGCAGTAATTATGTACAAGAGGCAAAGAAAAGTGCACTGGAGGACTTAGTTTCGGAAATTAAAGTGAATGTTGCTTCCTCTACCGTCCTTACTTCCATTGATGAGAACAAGGAGTTTAGGGAAAAGTACGAGCAAATGATTCAGACCACCGCGGCGGATGAGATTGAAGAATTTGAGGTGGCCGACTCATGGGAGGATGCTAAAAACTATTGGGTCTACTATCGCCTGTCGAAGCAACGATACCATGAAATCAAGGAGCAGCAAAAGCGCGATGCCGTTACCCTGGCACTTGATTTTTTTACGAAAGCCAAACAATCAGAGCGCGCCAACAATTCCATCCAGGCACTGGGATTTTATTATCAGGGGTTCAGGGCTGTGGAAAAGTACCTCGCAGAACCCATTTCGCTGACTTTTGAAGGCAAGGAGATTATCCTGACAAATGAAATTTATGCCAGCATGCAAAAACTGCTGGATAATATTCAGTTAACGGCAACCCCTTCGCAGCTAAACTTAAACCGACGGGTAACACAAGGCAGTATCTCGGTCATGATGAGGGCCATTGACAAAACCTCGAAAGCAATGTTGGCCGACTTGCCCCTGAAAGCTGTATTTGATAAGGGTTCTGGCGATGTGTTTCCCGACTACAAAACAGATACCCAAGGACAGGCTAAAATCCTGCTGACAAAAATAGGATCGCGCGACTTGGAGCAAACCGTAGGAGTGAGTGTAAACCTACTTGCCTTTGCCGGCTCCAATCCTTCTGAAATATTTGCCTTTGTCTCTTCAAAAATGACCGTGCCAAAGGCTACGATTCTCATGGAGGTACAAAGACCACTGGTGTATATCACCGCAAACGAGAAAAATTTTGGGTCAGCCAAAACCAACCAACAGGTGACCAATAAAATTAAAAATTATCTCACTAGTCAGGGTTTTGAATTTACCGATCAGAAAGACAAAGCAGAACTTGGATTGGATGTGACAACGGATTCGGAAAAGGGGGCTGTATCGGGGAGCATTTATATCGCCTATGTCACCAGTGTAATTCGGGTCAGCACCATGAAAGATAACAAGGAAATTTACGCCACTACCCTCGATCGCGTGAAGGGATATAGCCTCGATTATGAACGCGCCAGCCAAAACGCGTACAAGGAGTCTTTGGATTTGTTAGACAAGGAGAAGATGCCTGAATTGCTAAATGCAATTTTGCAGTGAAAACCGCGTTTTATTAATGATTTATTCATAAAAATCTAGTGAATTACAGTGTGGCCTATTAATTGCATTGTTTAACTTGCACAACCAAATTTTGAAAACTGATATGAAAAAACTAATTCGTTTATCTTATGTAATGGTGGCAGTAGCCGCTGCATTATTTGCTGGTTGCAAAGCCAAACAGGTAGTACCTACCGGTGAAAAGGAAGTAGCAGTACCTTGTTCAGGTCCGGATTTCTTTACCAACAGTAAAGTATTCAGGTCCAACTCGATTGGCGAAAGCATGGACCAGGTGACTTCCAAAAAGATGGCCCTCACCAATGCCCGCAATGAACTGGCCCAATCCATCCAAACCACGGTGAAAACCGTAACGGACAACTATACGAACTCCCGTTCTATGGATAAGAAAGAGCAATTGGAACAACGCTTTGAGCAGTTAAACCGTGAAGTAGTGGAGCAACAATTGAAGGGCGTTCGCACTATCTGTGAAAAACTGATGTCGACGAAGGATGGCAAGTATAAGACCTACATAGCGATCGAACTTTCCGCGGATGATCTCGTGAAAGAGTACAATGCACGTCTTTCAAAAGATGATGCTTTGAAGATCGATTACGATTATGAAAAGTTTAAGAATACTTTCAACGAAGAGATGGATAAAAAAGCGAAAGAAAATCATTAAAAATCCTCTTCAAAAGAGCCCCGTTCTGAGTTATCAGGATGGGGCTCTTTATTGTCACGCCAATTCGTTTATTCGGTGATTCGTTAATTCGTTTATAGTGCGACTATCAACGAATTATCACATCATCGAATTAATTATTGAGGAAATAGGTTTCATGTAACTTTGCACCTCTGCGAAAGTAAAATTTTAACCGCAAACCTGCCTGCCGGTAGGCAGGGACGCAGGGACGCAAAGTATCCTTCTGGAATAATGTTAAATTCGTCTTATAAAACATATCCATATGAAAAGCCTGCTCCTAATTCCATTTTCCATAATCTTCACAACAGCCCATCCCCAGGAAATTCCCTCCAATGAAAATCAAATAAAAGTAGCGGTGCTGGCAGCTCCGCCGGAACTGCGGGACGGGAGTTTGGTGTATGGATACAATGCGAAAGGTGAACTGGCCGTACTACGGAATGGGAGCAACGAACTGGTTTGCCTGGGGGATGATCCTAAAGTGAAGGGTATTAATGTTTCCTGTTATCACAAGGACCTTGAACCTTTTATGGCCCGTGGCCGGGAATTAAAAACGCA
>JAYWDP010000489.1:0-3155 GCA_043779775.1 Cyclobacteriaceae bacterium | reverse complement strand
AATTCATCCTTGGCATTCTCAGGACGAATGGTTCGAATAGTGATTTCATACCGGTCAAAGTAATTGTTCAGATAGACCCTTTTGATCTTCTCCGCGATGGCCGTCTTGCTTAAAAAAGGGCTTGCTATCCGCACCTGGATGAATGGGTCACTATCAATATGCTGACGCGCCTGGTCCATGAGGTATTCTCCCAAAACATCTCTCTCCGTTAAGAAATCCTTTCCAAAACGAAACTGGTCGCGGGTCTGTCGCTCTTCAAAAAAAATACGAACTGCCCATGCATTTTGAACGCTGAAAATAAACAGGGAAAATATGAGATATATAAATAACTGAAAAGAAAAGCGAAACTCCCGATCATTGAGTCTGGACACCTTCAAAATTGTAAAGAAGACAATACCCAGCATGAACGTTGGCCAAAGATGCTGGCCCAGCCAATAAAACTGAATAAAAAAGATGGCAGCCGCTGTCAGGCACCCTATAAAGAATTTAATATTGGATTGTTTGAAGAGATGATTCGCAATCAAAAAGAAAACGTGAATAAATAAGAAACTACTTACACATCCCACCAGTACCGATGCCAGGGCAATGATTCTCGTTGCATCAAATGAAGGGGATTGTGTATCCAGCGATATGGGTGAGTTGTGATAGATCGACTCAACAAAATTATAGGGGAGCAAGAGGGCAAAGAAGCAAGCCAATAAACATAACATCCCACCTATCCACCGTGCCGGGCCTGAGCGATGCAAAATCCAAATTGTAAACCTAAACTTTTTAAAATTCCGGAATAGGTAGATAATCACGAAGAGCAGGCACAATGAATTCAGAAATAAATCTCCCATTGAAGCATTCAAGGAAGAGGAAGCAAATTTTTTCGGATCAAACAAGTCAGATTGCAGAAAAAGAGATGGGAGACTCAAGGAAATCATTTCCAATCTGAGCGAAAGGAGACCAATAAAAAGCACCAGGAAAGCTATATCATAATTAAAACGGCTCTGTAAGGACTTTATCAGGTACCATAATCCAACAAGAAAAAAAATCACTCCTGACATTGTAAGAATAAATGAGAATATACTTTCATGCAGCACCGGTTTCCCGGGGAGTACGGTAAATAGTCTTTCGTTTTTAACAATCAAAGGGTCTCCTTCCACCTTTTGGGCGTCAGCCAATTGAATATCCGACAGCGGAAAGATGCTGGCATTGGATTGGGGCGGTAAAAAATTATTTACAATGGGAAAGCGGTCAGACAACGTCAAAATACAATACAGAAACGTTCCCTCGTCTGCCGGCCATTTCATTACCAAAAAATCCCCGCGGGGGGTTTGTATAAATGTGCTGCCTCCAACGGAAGAAGACTGAAAGAAAGCTATACCAGGCAAAAAATAGTTTCTGTTCCATGTAATGATATGAGAACTGTCGGCATGGATAAAAAAATGATTTACCATATCCCATTGGTCCGACGACGGCAAGAGATGGTCTTCCTGCAGTGCCTTTGCTTCTTTTTCAATCACCAAAAACTCATTCCCAATATTCTCCTGGATTATTTCCATGAGATGCTGATGGAAATTTTTTGAATACTGCGATCGGGTAAACATGCCCCCTCCCATGAGTAGCATTGAAAGAAAAAGTAAGACCGCACTTCGCACGTTCATCGGTTACGAAGGTACCAAAAAACCGTATTATGTACTTTCGCTCTTCGGCTTGTAGTGAAGTCCACCGAACCAAAAAAGCCAAAGAATTCGGGAGCAACGGAAAGAAAATGGCGTGATCAACGCAGCCAGCAGAGCGATAAGGATGAGGTAGACCGCCTCTGGTAGCTCCACAAAATAATATAAGCTAAGGCCAAAGCCAATGAGGAGAAAAACATTAAAGGCATAGGTGATGTACATGGCGCCAAAATAAAAACCAGGCTCCGGCTCGAGGCGGGCACCGCATACTGTGCAATGCACGTTCATGTCAGCAAAATGAGAGATTTTTTTGAGTGGATACTTAAAAATATCCCCGTCCCTGCATACGGGGCATTTGCCACTAAGTAGCGCTTCCCGTGAACTCTTTTCGCTCATTGGATTTACTGGTTCTATACCAAAGATAGGCTAACACACCAGCTGCCAGATACGGAGCGAAGAATAAATACAGAATGCCTACATTAATTCCCTCAGCAATGCCAATATTTCCATTGCTCACATTATTCTCGAGTGTTGCCCTGCACATCGCGCACTGCGCGTTGGCAGAGAGTATTCCGCTCATCAGCAAAAAAGATAAAACGATAAGTTTCTTCATGCCGGGTAATAAGGACTGATCATTAAATAAACCACGACCCCCGTGATAGCCACATAGAGCCATAAAGGAAATGTAAATTTAGCCAATCTCCTATGCCTTTCAAAGTTGCCCGCCAAAGCACGTGAAAAGGTGAAAAGTACGAAGGGTATCACCACAACGGAAAGCGCAATATGGGTGATCAGGATGAAAAAATAAATTCCTCTCATGATACCTTGTCCGCCATAGGTTGTTGGCTCACTGGTCATGTGATAGAGTACATACATCACCAGAAAGGAAGCCGAAAGAAACAGGCAGGCCTTGTTAATTGATTCATGCAGACTCCGTTTTTTATTTTTAATGGCCCAGAATGAAACCATCAGTGCCAGGGCAGTAACCCCATTGATGGTAGCATACATGGGTGGAAGAAAAGAAAAGTTATATCCCTTGATATGGACCTTAAACAGAACCGCCACGGCCAGGGGAATAACAATCGATAAAAAAATAATCAACCCACGGTAGGGCTCCTTGTTCTCCGACATATCAATATTTCTTCAATAAAATCTTCAATTCAACCCTCAGGCGATCTTGCTCTTCGCGCAACCGGGGATCGTAGTAACCCCGAATTCTCCCCTGGTCATCAAATAACGCGGCTTGCCATGGATCTGTTATGAGAAAAATACATTTTCTCCATTTAGAATAGGCCAGGCTGTCTTGAACCCATGTGTGCGCTTCTTCCATCCAGACGGCTCCTGATCCGAACTCATCATCGATGGCTGACTTCAACTTGCTAAAATTCAACCCATCCTTTGAAAACACCAATACATTAGCGGTTGGATGATCCTTTGTGGTCAAATGCCATACCGAGTCTGGCAGCCGATAGGGCTTGTCGTACTTTAATC
>JAYWDP010000488.1:0-9067 GCA_043779775.1 Cyclobacteriaceae bacterium | reverse complement strand
CCAACTCCTGGAGGAATTTGATTTTGTATTTCAGTAAGGCGTTCGTTAACCTGTTGACGTGCCCAATACACATCGATGTTGTCTTTGAATACAATCGTCACCACCGACAATCCAAAGCGTGAAAAGGAACGGACCTCTTCGATACCCGGAATGGTGGCTATGTTTTGTTCTACCGGAAAGGTGACCAGCCGCTCAATGTCGAGTGCCGATTGCGATGGGGCCATGGTAATTACCTGCACCTGATTATTGGTGATGTCAGGTACGGCATCAATAGGCAGCTGGGTAACGGAATATCCGCCCCAGAGAATGAGCGTTAGTGTAAATAAACCAATGATTAGTTTATTGCGAATAGAGAAATGAATAATACTGTCCAACATAATCCAGTCGATCTATGCTGACCATTTGCAAAAGCGACTCTTGGTAAAGAAGATTATTGATCTTCTTATGCCAGGTTTGGCTTATGACAAATGTCAGCGGGTATGATTTGAATAAAAAGAATGACAATGCCCGTGTTCTCGGCTTGTCTAAAAAGAAATGGACTTAGATTCGAGGTGGTTGAAATACTTCCCCTGGAAAGGATGAGTGAACTTGTGGATGGTTAAACGAAAGAATTTTTTCGACTAATGCCGGTGATAAGGGTGTGAGCATGAATCGCTGACTCGGTACAGCCATTGAAGAGGAAGCAAGGGAATGATGACAATCTTTAAAGGGCAATCTCATATCCTGATCATCATGAGCAACGTCTGTTTTATAATGTAAAACCAGAAACTCCCAAAAAGTCAGGTTATCTGTTTTTTGATGGTGTTCGGAATAATGTTTTACAAGCAAAGGCAATCTCAGAACCTGATGACACTCTGTGGAGGCAAGGACATAAAGAGAGAGAAGCACTATTACAAGTTTTCTTTTCACGATGCAAATATACAAAAGTTTAGAATAGGCTGAGATTTCCTCCTTTTCGGAAGCAGGTAAGGTTGTAGGGTGGCATTTCCCTGCCGGTCAGGTATTTCTTTTTAGCACTCCTGTAAAGCTGGTGAATGGCATCGGCAATATTTCCATCGCCGGCCATGCGCCTTCCGAAATGGGAATCACTTACCGTTCCACCATGCAGGGAGCAGATTTGGTTCCATACTTTATCAAAGCGATCCGGGAAATTCTTTCGAAGCCAATCTTCAAAAATTTTTGAGATGGAACCATTTAAGCGAACCACTGTCATGCCCGCTGTCAGCGCTCCGTGATCGGCGGCAGCTTTTATAACCTGGGGTATTTCGTGATGGTTCAATCCCGGAATAATCGGTGCATTCATAATGCCAACCGGAATTTTAGCAATGGCTAGGGCTTCCACCGTTTTCAGTCGTTTGATGGCGCTGGCAGTACGGGGCTCCATGACACGTCGCAGATTTTCATTCAGGGTGGTGATGGAGATCATCACATGGACCAGGTTTTCAGAAGCCAAATCTTGTAGCAAATCGATATCGCGGGTGATCAGGCTGTTCTTTGTGATCACCCCGACCGGATGGCGGTATTTGACCAGCACTTTCAGCAACTTGCGCGTCAATTCAAATTTTTTTTCCTGGGGTTGATAGCAATCGGTATTCCCGGAGAGCATGATGGGTGCAGCGTGCCAGTTGCGCTGGAGTAATTGTTGCTCCAAAAGTTCAGCAGCATTTTCCTTAACAATAATTTTCGTTTCAAAATCAAGACCCGCGCTGAAACCATAATACTCATGCGTGTTTCGTGCATAGCAATAAACACATCCATGTTCACATCCCTGGTAGGGATTCATGGAAAATGCCATGTTCAAGTCCGGGCTATCGACTTTATTGATGATCTTTTTCGGATGTTCGTGAAAGATTTGGGTGAGGGGCTTTTCAAGCAGGGGTTCATCGAGGCCTTCAGTGTGTTCAGTCACATATTGGGCTTTGAGGAATTTATTTTGTGTCTTGATTTGTGAGCCCCGGCCCTTGAAATAAGATTCGTTCACATACAATATTACTAATAAATTTAGTATTATCTAAAATAATTGGGTTTGATTATTTATCAGGAAACACCTGTTCAGGAGATAAAGGACCCACTTTTAGAGGAAGTCCAGGTGAGGCTTCTGGTTAAAAGAGAAGATCTCAATCATCCATACATCAGCGGCAATAAATGGTGGAAATTGAAGTACAACCTGGAAGAGGCGCGGAGGTTGGGGAAGAAAAAGTTGCTCACGTTTGGAGGCGCTTATTCAAATCACATTTATGCGACGGCCGCCGCGGCCAGGGAAGTGGGATTTGAAAGTATCGGAATCATCCGGGGTGAAGAAAAGCATCCGCTGAATTCCACGCTGACGTTTGCCAAATCAAGCGGCATGCAGTTGCATTACATTTCGAGGGAAGCGTATCGAAAAAAGAATGAATTAGAATTTATTGAATCATGGCACAAGCAGATTGGAGATTTTTATCTGATTCCCGAAGGGGGTACGAATGAGTTAGCGGTAAAGGGTTGTGAGGAGTTTGCAATAAAAATTCTTGCTGAAATTGATTTTGATGTATTGTGTTTGCCGGTGGGGACAGGAGGGACCATGGCGGGCATTGTTAAGGGTCTTGAAGGAAAAAAAGAAGCTGTCGGCATTGCTGTTTTAAAGAATGGAGAGTTTTTAGTGGACGAAATTAAAACCTTAATAGGTGATAATGTAAATATTTATAGAAACTGGTCTGTTCTTACGTCTTATCATCATGGAGGTTATGCAAAAGCGCCCAAGGAGTTATTAGCTTTTATCGCGAAGTTCAAAAAAGATAAAAACCTTCCCCTTGACCCTGTGTACACTGGCAAATTGATGTGGGCTGTGCTGGAAGAAGTAAAGAAAGGTAGATTTGACAGGGGCTCATCAGTTCTTGCAATTCATACGGGTGGATTACAAGGGCTAAGCCATTATTAGCTGCATCAAGATTACTTATCCGAATAAATCCTGGAACGCCTCAACCAGTTTACCAAAGGATTTTATTTTTATTTTGCTCCGATTCTCTGAAGTCTTCTGGTTAAATTTCGAGATATAAATCTCTTCAAATCCCAGTTTTTCAGCTTCCGAAATTCGTTGCTCAATCCGGTTGACAGCCCGCAGTTCACCACTCAGCCCGACTTCACCCGCAAAACAGATTTTGTCCGAAATAGAAACCTCTTCCATGGATGAAATGATTGAAATACAAACGGCAAGATCGATAGCAGGGTCTTCTACCCGAATACCTCCCGCCATGTTAAGAAACACATCCTGTGTGCCCATCCTGAATCCGCATCGCTTTTCCAAAACAGCCAACAGCATATTTAATCGCTTTTGATCAAAGCCGGTAGGGGTGCGCTGGGGTGTCCCATAGGATGCCGGGCTCACCAACGACTGTACTTCAATTAACAACGGCCGGTTTCCTTCCAGGGTAGCGCCGATGGTAGCACCGGATTGAGGGCCGTCTTTCTGTGAGATCAGAATTTCCGATGGATTACTTACTTCACGAAGTCCTGTGCTGAGCATTTCATAAATACCGATTTCCGCCGTTGATCCAAAACGGTTTTTGGTAGTGCGTAGAATGCGATAGGCCAGATGTTGGTCTCCTTCAAATTGCAATACAGTGTCCACCATATGCTCCAGTACTTTCGGACCGGCGAGCATTCCGTCTTTGGTAATGTGGCCCACCAGAAAAACGGGAGTATCGGTTTCCTTCGCAAATTTCATCAATTCACCCGCAGACTGACGAACTTGTCCGATACTGCCGGGTGTACTGTCGAGCAAGGGTGAATATAAAGTCTGGATGGAATCGATTATGACTAGCTGGGGGGAGATGGATTCAATAGCGATGAAAATATTTTTTGTATTAGTTTCCGTAAGGATGAAGAAATTTTCGCCTCCTTCAGGATGAATGCGCCCGGCCCGCATTTTTATTTGTTGCTCGCTCTCCTCTCCCGAAACATATAAAATTTTAAGATTATTAAGAGCCAACCCCACCTGAAGCATGAGGGTTGATTTGCCGATGCCGGGTTCTCCGCCGATGAGTACCAGGGATCCAGGGACGATGCCGCCCCCCAATACCCGGTCGAGTTCAAGATTCCTTGTAGTAATCCGGATTTCCGTACCAGATTCAATTTCATTTAGGCTCTTAGGTTGAATAGCTTTAGAACGTGTGCTGTCTTGTCGCCAGTCATTTTTATCTCCGCCTTTGGTCACCACCTCTTCGACGAAGGAGTTCCAGGTTCCGCAGGATGGGCACTTGCCAAGCCATTTGGAGGCTTCATAGCCGCAGCTTTGACAGAAGAATTGGGTTTTGGTTTTGGACATGATTTGATAATAATGGAAAACTGAAAGTAAACTTACATGATTGAAGGAGAAGTAGCCGCCATCTGTTATTTTTAAAAGCCTAAACACCCCATTTATGAAAATCCTGATTTCAATTGGACTGATCAGTATCGCTTTTGCTTTACAAGCGCAAAAATCCCTGGTAAAATACGGGGATATTCCAATGGATGACATGACCATGAAGCAGTTTGATAAGGATTCATCCGCAGCAGCCGTGGTTCTCGTCGACTATGGAAATGCATTTATTGAAGATCAAGCTGGAGAAATCGTGTTAACCTACATGCGTCATGTGAGGATTAAGATTCTAAAAAAAGATGGCCTTTCCATGGCGGATGCCTCAATTTCTTTATTTCATACGACCAGCTCAGATGAGAGGGTCACTGCTATAAAGGCATCTACCTACAATCTTGAAAACGGAACTATTGTAGAATCCAAGCTATCTAAAGATGGGATTTTCAAAGAAAAGTTTAATAGAAATTATAACGTACAGAAATTCACTTTGCCCAATGCAAAGGTTGGTTCCATCATTGAGTATACTTATAAAGTTACATCCGAATTTTTTACCAACTTTCCCAGTTGGCAATTTCAGCGTTCAGTGCCTGTGCGGTACAGTGAATATTGGGCGATCATTCCTGACGTATTTATCTATGAAAAATTCATGCAGGGTTATATTCCTGTGACTACCTATGAAACGAAATCTCAGAACACAGCGGGTATCCCTACCATTGCCCACCATTGGATTTCCAAAAATGTTCCGGCCTTCAAGGAGGAGCCCTACATGACTTGTGAGACCGACTATGTTTCGAAAATTAATTTTGCCCTCGCTTCAACAAATTCCAATGGAGTATTTAGAGAGATCATGGGGTCCTGGGAAAAACTTAATAGTGATCTTATGGAAAATGATGATTTTGGAAAGGTAATTGCCAAATCAGGATTTCTGAAAGGAAAAACAGAAGAGTTAACCGCTGGCATGACGGAACCCATTCAAAAAATCAGCGCCATTCATGATTATGTTCGAAACACTATACAATGGGATGGAGAAGAAGACTTTTATGCAGGTAATCTTAAAACAATTATAGAGAAAAAGAAAGGCAGCTCGGGAGATATCAATCTCTTATTAGCTTCCATGCTGGACAAGGCGGGCCTCCAGGTTGACATGGTTCTATTAAGTACCCGTGATCATGGATTCGTAAGGAAACAGTACCCGATGACCAAACAATTCAATTATGTTATTTGTGCCGTCAAGGTTGGCGACAAGACCATGTTTCTTGATGCTACTGAAAAATATTTACCAATGACAACTTTGCCGGAACGCTGCCTGAACGGTGAAGGACTTATTATTTCAAGTACTTTCAAGGGGTGGATTGATATCACTTCAAAGGTAAAAGCAAAAACAGTGATAAGTGCTGACTTTACAATAGATGAGGCCGGTGAGCTCAAAGGTAAAGTAACGTATATCCATGATGGATATGATGCACAGGAGATGAGAGACAAATACAGTAAGAAAGGTGAAGAGACCTATTTAAAAGATTTTGTTTCCAGTAAGTCATGGGGAATTGATAAAACTACTTTTGAAGACTTGAAAGACGTGGGTAAACCTGTAAAAGAGATACATGAAGTAACCATTTCAGAGCATGGCTCTGCTTCGGGTGATGTGATTTACATCAATCCCTTTGTGACATCCCAAATGCAGGAAAATCCTTTTAAACTGGAGCAACGGGTTTACCCGGTCAACTTCGGAAGAATGGAAGAGAAACTTTACCTTTTCAAAGTTACACTACCGGAGGGCTATGCGGTCGATGAACTTCCTGCCCCTGCAGCAATTGCCCTTCCTGGAAATGCCGGAAGATATTCTTACAGTATAGTTCAGAATGCAAACACCATTAATTTTACAAGCAATTTTCAAATCAATAAAACTCTTTTTATTCAGGATGAATATCCGGCATTGAGAGAATTCTTCAATAAGGTAATCGCAAAACAGGCAGAACAGATTGTGCTTAAAAAGAAATAACATGCGCGCATTAATCCTTTTTCTGTTAATTGAAAGTGCAGGTTTCCAATCGTTCGCAAAGGATAAAAAATATCCCGTGAGTGATATCCCGGAAAATCTGAAGCAGGGAATGTATGCCGTTATCCGTGAACAGCAGACAAGATTTGAAATAAAGGCAATTAATAAGTCAAGTCATTATGTTCATTATGCAATCACTATTTTAAATGAAAAAGGTAAACGTTATGCTTCAGAAGTTGTAGTATATGATAAAAACAGAAAGATTGTCACATTCAAAGGAACTGCCTATGATGCGGAAGGAAGCGTGATCAAGAAACTGAAGCAATCTGAAATTTATGACCAAAGTTCGATTTCCGGATTTAGTCTCTATGAGGATAATCGATTAAAGAGTGCTAACCTTTCTCAAACAACTTATCCATATACAGTAGAATATGAATATGAGATCCAAATGGATTATTTGTATTCAATTCCGAAATTTTTTCTTTACGAAGATGATGAAGTCTCAGCGCAAAACATTTCCTATTCTGTCATATATGCGAAACAAATTTCACCCAGGTTTAAACTAACCCATGTGAATGAACCCTATAAAACAATAAATGATGGTAAGGAATCAGTAACATGGACATTTGAAAATGTTGTCCCGTCGAAATTCGAATCCTATGGCCCTGAACTAACGAAAGTGGTTCCGAACATTCTGGCAGGCCCTTCTGATTTTGAGTATGATGGTTACGCGGGCAAAATGTCATCATGGGAAGAGTACGGAAAATGGCAGGGCAGTTTATTAATTAATAAAGGTTCCCTTCCGGAAGCGACCAAGCAAAAGGTAAGGGATCTCACAGGAAGCCTTTCGACAATTGAAGCCAAGGCACGAGTACTGTATGAATATCTGCAGTCTAAGACAAGGTATGTAAGTATTCAGGTAGGTATCGGAGGATTGCAGCCTTTTGGAGCTGATATCGTCGACCAAATGGGTTATGGAGATTGCAAGGCCCTCTCTAATTATATGGTCGCCTTGTTGAATGAAGCAGGAATAAAGGCCTATTATACAACGGTGCGCTCTGGAGCTGATGGAGCCCCTGTAATTGTCGACTTTCCAAGTCATCAAGCCAACCATGTGATTGTTGCTGTACCAAACAAGAAAGACACGCTTTGGCTCGAATGTACCAGTCAAACGAACCCCTTTGGGTATATGGGAAAATTCACGGGTGACCGCAAGGCGCTTATGATCACGGAAACCGGCGGTAAACTTGTCAATACACCTTCCTACCCCGTTGAATTAAATACACAATACCGTAGGGCCGATGTTACAGTTTCCATGGCTGGAGATGCCATGGTAAAAGTTAAGACAACCTATTCTGGCTTGCAGTATGAGAATGACAATCTGGACCTGTATGTAAATGCATCCAATGATGATCAAAAAAAATGGGTTCAGGAAAATATCGACCTGCCGGGCTTTGACATCATTTCCTTTTCATTCGTTAATAAAAAAGACAGGATCCCATCGGCCATTGTAAATTTAAATCTCTCCCTGAGGAAATATGCATCTGTAAGCGGCAAGCGGGTTTTTCTCTCCCCAAACCTTATGAACAGGTCAACTTATGTCCCCAAGAAAGTTGAGTCACGCAAAACAAGCGTGGTTAATAAACTTCCTTACATTGATGTTGATACAATCAACTACCAATATCCGGAGGAACTCTACCCCGAATTCCTGCCCCAGCCTACAAAACTCACTTCCCGCTTTGGTGAATACGAATCATCATATAAAATCGAGCAGGGGAAATTGGTATACATCAGGAGAATGAAAATGTTGAAAGGGGAATTCCCTCCGGAATCCTACAATGAACTTATTGATTTCTACAAAAACATTAATAAAGCCGACAATACCAAGATTGTATTTCTGAACAAGACCTGATTACTTCAGCGAACTGTCTGCCTCTTTCGCCATTACATTGTAAACAAACCGGTCCATCAAACCTGGGAACCATTTGTTCATAAATACGACAAATTTTCCCTGGGTAGTCAGGATCAATATTTTTTTACGCCTCACGGTAGCATTATAGATATGTCGTGCACATTCTTCGGCAGTCATCATGTCACTTTCATTGCGCGGAGATTCTCCCTGCTGAGATCCATCCTTTGTAAGTGAGCGTTTGCGGATATTCGACGCTGTGAAACCCGGGCAAGCGGTCAACACATGAACTTCTTTCTTCAGCAATTCGGTACGCAAGACTTCCAGAAAACCATTGAGGGCAAATTTTGAGGCTGAATATCCCGTACGACCTGGCAATCCCCGGTAGCCCGCTATGGAGGAGATGCCAATTACAGAACCTTTATTTTTAATTATTTCTGGCAAACAGTATTTTGTGGCATAGAGGACACCGAAAAAATTAATCTCCATAACTTTTTTAACGATCTCCAAGTCCAGCTCTTCAAAAAGTGCCCGCATGGAAATGCCGGCATTGTTGATGAGGATGTCAATACGACCGTAAATCCGCAATGCCTCTGTTGCCATTTTTTGATTGTCGGCTTCCAGGCTCACGTCAGCTTGAAATCCGGAAATATCAATTCCTTTTTGATGCAAATCGGAGACAGCCTGATCGAGGTCATTTTTATTACGGCCCGTAATAAAAATTTTTGATCCCCGCGCTCCAAACACCTCTGCCAACGCCTTGCCGATTCCCGAAGACCCTCCCGTGATGATGACAACTTTATCCTTCATAATTCCTGCCGATGAACGG
>JAYWDP010000487.1:0-3173 GCA_043779775.1 Cyclobacteriaceae bacterium | reverse complement strand
ACTCTTTAACCTCCACCGCGATGTGCGAAAGTGATTTGTTGTCAGCAAACCGGACTACGGGTACTAACAATCCGTCAGCCACTGCTACGGCCACGCCGATGTGGATATGATGGTTCTTTCTGATCTTATCAGCGAGCCAGCTAACATTTACATCAGGATTTTGCCGCAACGCTGCGGCCACCGCTTTGATCACCATATCGTTGAAAGAAATCTTTACCGGTGATACTTCGTTCATACTTTTCCGCGCTTCTATCGCCTTGTCCATATTGATTTCCATGGTGAGGTAGAAGTGAGGAGCGGTAAACATGCTTTCAGACAATCTGCGGGCGATGGTTTTGCGCATCATCGATACCGTTACATCTTCAAAACTTTCTTTGCCTACAACGGCAGGAAGAACTATCGGTACAGCGCCTTTGCCAGGTGCTGATGAAGATGTTGCCGATGGCTTGAAGTTTTCAATATCCCGCTTGGTAATACGACCAAGATCCCCTGATCCCTGGACTTTGGAAATATCATATCCCATATCCTTGGCCATCTTCTTTGCCAAAGGAGAAGCTTTAACACGTCCATTGCTATGATTTTCTTCTGCTGATGCTGATAGGGCTGACGCCGCAGTTGCCGTAGAGGCCTGAACGGGCGCTGATGGTGTTGTCGTCGAACCTGTTCCTTTTGCCTGATGTGCCTTTAGCAAAGTCTGCCAATCGGCAGCCTTCTCTCCAATGATAGCTAGTACACCATTTACTGCCACTGACTCTTTTTCCTTTGCTCCGATATATAACAGGGTACCTGTTTGATACGATTCGTATTCCATGGTGGCTTTGTCGGTCTCAATTTCCGCCAACAGTTCTCCCGATTTAACAGCATCACCAACTTTCTTATGCCAGGCAGCAACCATTCCCTCTGCCATAGTATCACTCATCTTGGGCATCAAAATGATTTCCGCTTTGATACCGGTAGTATCTACCGCAGGGGCTGTCGCCACAGCGGTAACGGTCTCTGTTTTGGCTCCATCACTTTTAGCACCGACCGCAACCGACGATTGAGCGCCCGCCAGTAACAGGGCGTAGTCTTCGCCTGACTTTCCCACTATAGCCAATACGTCATTGATTTTTACAGGCTGCCCTTCTTTTGCTCCCAGGTAAAGGATTACACCGCTATTAAACGATTCATAATCCATCGTTGCTTTGTCGGTTTCAATCTCCGCCATCAGTTCACCCGACTTAACGGTATCCCCGACTTTCTTATGCCATTTGGCGATCACCCCTTCCGTCATGGTGTCGCTCATCTTTGGCATCCTTATTATTTCAGCCATACTGCTTTATTGATAATGGATATAGAATCAAAAATAGCGTATTGCGGCGATTTTCAAGCATATTGAATCACATTCCCTTCTGCTTAAAAATTGAAAGTTCCGATAAGGATTTCAAACCGGGTGACCGACGGGGTCAATCCATAGCTGTAGCGAACCCCGACATTAAACTGAGGCAAAAAGCGCAAAATGTTGATGTCTAATTTCAGCTCACCACCGACCGAAGTATACGTCTGGTTGTAGGCTTGGGTATACACACTGCTTCCAAATCCATAGTCAAAAAACACGTTTGCCCGAAGCCGCTGAAAATTAATAAGCGGGCCTACGGCAAAGTCAGGATACCACAATGGCAACGTATAATTAGCCGACATCGAATAGAAATTCTGATACCTGGCTACCGATTGTCCCCTGGGCAAAGGAATCTGATTCCTGAACGTATAATTATCCAGACCCTCACCCGTCTTCGTACTCGCCTGCGGAATCAGAGAATTTTGATAACCCCAATAGCCCCAGATGGAATGGTGCTTGGCTAACCCGGGGAAATAGGCTACGCCATAAACCGAGAATTGCGAGCCGGAAAAATTCCCTCCGTAGGGTGTATTAAATAAATCCAGAAACAATGCCTGACCCCATCGGCTGTAAATATCTCTTCGGCTTTGCTTAAGTAATCGGTGCGTTGAAATCGTGAAATGATTGTACCGTAAAGTTCCATTATCAACATAACTACGAAAAAGATATTGCGGATTGGCCGTTGGCAATAGGCGGCCACCGCCATCGATGTTATTCTGAAATCCAGTGACCGATGTCAACCCAAAATAATTTGCAAACGTAAAATTTCCTAAATACTTTGAGGTCGTGGTGACCAATGGAATACGAAGGCCCGTCTCCATTGTTTTTTCACTCCAGGTAAAAGTAAGGTTTTCTGTTACGGTAGCCTTATTGCCGTTTACATCTTTGGTATAAGTGATATCACCTTCATTCACTGTACGTTCCGATTGCGTCACCTGAAAATCAAGAATTGGATAGAACCCTTGATAGCTGAACCCAGCATTCCAGGCTCCGGTTCGTTCATTGATGTCAAACTTATAGCCTGCACTGATTATCGTTGTACTTAAAATATCCTGAGAGGTAATTCCAAGGTTTACATTGGATAGTGTATTGGTAAAAAAAGGACCCCAACTGTGTGGATTGATCATCCCGCTGGCACGATGGTAGCGTTTGCTTTGGAAATTTGTTTTAGTAATACCCCGCAGTAAATCGGGATTGCCCTCCTGGTCAACCAAATGCTGGAAAGATAAATTGGGTGATGCCGGGGCTGGTTCAAACTTCTTCCACTGCGAAGGGTCAAACGGAATTCTCACAACATCCAACCCATCCCTGGATTGGTTATTATAGTAAATCGTTTTACCGTCTTTCGAAACCGCCATATTGTAAGCGCCGTACTTACTAGAAGTAACTTGAAATCTTTCGTGGCTATTGATGTCAACAGCATAGATATTATCAATGCCACTCACAGGAGAGTTAAAGAAAATATAATTCTGAAACATCACTGGATACCCCACATTCTCCTGAGAAACCGGAAGCAGGTCTTCGTAGGTGCTTTGATCGACATCAATCCGGCTGATGGTCTTCCCATTGGCGTTGGTCTTCAACACCAGGATACTTTTTCCATCCGGGCCCCAATGCGGCATGCCTAACAAATCATTGGCAGGGTTGGGAATTTCTTTTAATACTTTGCCGGACAAATAATCGAGAATTACAAGGTGTATTTTATAGTCTTCCGTTGTTTCAATGGTGGCTACCTGATAGCCATCGGGTGAAATGGCAGCCGAAGAATACCGTGAATAATTAGAAATGATCCTCG
>JAYWDP010000486.1:0-9099 GCA_043779775.1 Cyclobacteriaceae bacterium | reverse complement strand
GTTCCTCGGAAGCAACAGCACAATTCAAATTGAGGTTACTCGAGGGGCTCTTCCAAACGTCTCCTGTCATTGCAGACCTTACCGGTGGCTTCGGTATCGATACCTATTTTCTAAGCCAATATGCCAAAGAAGTTCATTATGTTGAGCCTGACCAGAATTTATTGGAGATAACCAAGCATAATCATTATGCGTTGGGGGCCACGAATATTACTTATCACAACCAATCGGCAGAATCTTTTTTAGCGTCCAGTAAGGAAAATCCAGCCTTCCTATATTTCGATCCATCGCGAAGAAAAGGAACTAAAAAAGTTTTTAAGCTGGCCAACTGCGAACCTAACGTGACGGAGCTACAATCAAAATATTTTATTGGAGTAAACCATATACTCATTAAGGCTTCTCCCCTGCTCGATCTTCAGCAAGGGAGTAAAGAACTTGCCGATGTAAAAACAATTTTTGTAGTCGCGGTAGAAAATGAGTGCCGGGAATTACTCTTCTATATACAGCCTGGCTTTAGGGGAGAGCCAACCATTCGAGCAGTGGATTTGAACAGGAATGGAAAAATATTAAACGATTGTAACTTCAGTTTTGGGGAAGAAAAAAAATCGATAGCCACTTTTTCCCAGCCACTCTCCTATTTATACGAACCTAACACGGCCATTCTAAAAGGCGGTGCCTTTAAATGGGTGGCTCAGAAATATGAAATATCAAAACTTGCACCCAACACACATCTTTATACTTCCGATAAAAGTATTGACAATTTCCCCGGGAGGATCTTCAAAACACTCCATCTTGCAAAGCCTGATAAAAATTTAATCAAACTTTTCCCGGAAGGTTACGCAAACATTCTCACTCGCAACTATCCCCTTAGTGTTGAAGAGATCAAAAAGAAAACCGGATTGAAAGAGGGTGGCGAACAGTATCTTATTTGCACTCAGACTGAAAAGGAGAAGATTGTGTTGATTGCTGATCGATTAAAATAGATTTATCTTAGTTATTTAAATCAAGGTTATGAAAAAGAACATCTTACAAAAAGAAGCTGATACACAACACCAAATAGCAATGGAGGCTCAAAAAGATATATTACGTGCTCAGGAATTTGCTGAACGGGCAGAAATTGAGCTTGCTAAATGCAAGGCTAGAAAATAAAACAGAGTTTCAGAGATAAAAAAGAAATGACAAGCGAACTTTCACAGCCCGCTTGTCATGAGTGAATATCTTATTTTGGCATATTCAAAGAACCCTTGCCCATTGCCATCAGTTGCTGCATGGTACGCTGCATACTTTCACCAGAGCCCTCCAGGAAAATAACATTGCCCTTTCCGACTTCCGCGAAATGCTTGATTGACTCCGTCCACATTGAAAACAATAGGAAAGAAGCATCCAGCCTGGCGCCTTCCATTTCCTTGGCTGCCTGGCTCATCCCCTTGGCCACCTCCTCACGGAACAACGCAACACCCTGACCTCTTAATTGCGCAGCGATTTTTTCTGCCTCTGCTGAAATCTTAATGGCATTTCCTTCTGCTTCTGCGGCCTTGGTTTTGGTAATCAGCAAAGCCTGTCCTTCATTTTCAGCGGCGGCTCTCAGGTTGCTGGAAGCCACTACCTGTGACATGGATTTCATGATGGCTTCATCAAACGCGATGTCGTTCAATTGCAAGTCTATTAAATGATAGCCCCATCCTTCCAGGGTGTGGTCCAGTTGGCCTTTTACTTCCGTAACAATTTCAGTGCGCAGGGAAAGAATTTCCGCTTGCTTTTTCCCGGCCACGAAACTTCGAATGGACCCTTCAATGGTGCGAATGAGTGCCTGCATAAAGCTGCGCTCATCCATAAACTTGAACGCCACATTTTGAATGGTCACGGCTTCCTGGTTGTACACCGCGAAAAGCAACATGGCCTTGAAGTTTACATTGGCCTGGTCCATGGTGGTGGCCTGAAATTCCAATTCTACGGAGCGATTTTGGATGGACACCCGCTTATAGATTTGTTGGATGATCGGCAATTTGAAATTCAATCCAGGTCTCATGATCCGGCTGTATTTGCCGAAAACGGTAACTACGGCAATCGTTCCCTGTTTTACGGTGACAAAGCACATAAACAGGAAAAGGATGATTATTCCAGGTAATATTAATTCCATAAATTAATAAAGTTAGGTTAACAGATAGGGTGTTGAAAGCTTAACAAGTAAGGAAAAAAGCAGGTGAAAAGCTATTCATTTTTAAAACACATTTGCGTGTAGGCTATAAAAACTTTGCGATTTCATACACTTTGGTCTGGTTAATAAATTTTTTAACCAGGCTTCTATCTCCGGAATAAATGTAGATGGTCGGCACATCCAAGGGGCCCAAGACACGCATTACTTCTGGCCCATCAGCTTGTGCGAAGAAAATGTTTGGATAACCTCGTAGCTGGTAGGTCTCTGCAAAGCGGGCTATCTCCGTAATAGGGTTGGAAGCAATAAAATATAGCGAATAATTCTCAAAGGTATCCAGTTGCAGGCGCATGGATTCTGCCTGGCGTTGGCAATGATCGCAGTCGGGGCCAAAAAAAATCAATATGGAATTTCCGGGGAGCGTATTTGCCATCACCTTTTCACCAGTGATCATCATCAAAGTAATGGCGGGCAGATCGTTGGTATCTGCCTTGTTTTCTTCCGATTGATTTTTAGAAGGCGAGCAGCCAACGAAGATCAATGCAATCCAAAAAATGATGATGTTTTTATTCAAGCGGGATACAAAATTCTCATGGCAATATAAACGAGCCCAAAGACAACTGCGAGTAAGCCGTATGCCTTGATCACTTTCATACGATTTTGAATGTCTTCCCACCACAACATGGACCATGGCTTGATCAACCCGATAATCAAAAATAAGATACTGGTGATGGTTAAAAATAAAATAAATAGTTGCAGGTAAAACATTTCATTTCAAAGTTACAAAGTTCAGAATTGAAATCTCCACGAGAGTCCTTCCCAACCTGTTTTTTGACCACATTTTATCCAGGGCATTTGGAGACCGTCAACCCGTGCGGTACTTTTGCGGCCTTTCTTAATCTGTTGTTTGAGGGCGGTTGATTTTCTTTCTGTTTATAAATCGGATAGCCTGGTCCAAAACCTGGCTGAGGGGATTCGTACGTCTTCTTCAAAAACACTTCGTTTAAAAGGCCTTTCCGGTAGCCTGGAGGCCATTATCCTGGCCGCCGTATATAAAAGTGTCCGTTCCAGCCATCTGGTAGTGCTTCCGGACAAAGAAGAGGCTGCGTATTTTGCCAATGACCTTCAGAATCTCCTGGATGAAAAAGAAGTTTTTCTTTTCCCTATGTCATACAAAAGACCGTATGAATATGATGAAACTGAAAATGCCAACGTACTCATGCGGGCAGAGGCCCTTAATCATCTTAGTGCACACCCCGGCTCTCAGATTATCATCACCTATCCGGAAGCGCTCTTTGAAAAGGTAATCACTAAAAAATCGCTGGGCACCAATTCCTTTATTGTTCAAAGAAAAGAAAAACTGGACCGGGAATTTCTGGAAGAATTTCTCCACTCCTATGATTTTGAAAAGACTGACTTTGTTTATGAGGCCGGTCAATTTGCTATTCGCGGAGGGATCATCGATGTTTTTTCCTTTGCTCACGAACTTCCCTATCGCATCGAATTATTTGGTGACGAGGTAGACAGCCTTCGCAGCTTTGATCCCGGATCTCAACTTTCAGTAGAGTCCCTTGATAAAGTTGTTTTAATGCCCAATGTCCAAACGCGTCTCTTACAAGAGGATCGCCAGTCGCTCCTTGAATTTATGTCTCCAGCCGTAAGGGTATGGATCAAAGACGTACAACTCACCACCGACATCCTCGACAAATGTTTTGAAAAAGCCAGTCATAGTTTTGACCGTATCGTCCGCAAAAGCGGAAGCGCTAAACTGGCGTTGGAGCCTTTCCACCTTTTTGAATCGGCCCATTCATTTATACAACAGCTCTCAGCGCTTTCAATCATTGAATTCGGCAGCCGTTTTCATTTCACCGCTGCCCAAACTTTTAATTTTCATTCCTCCATACAGCCATCATTTAACAAGAATTTTGAACTGCTTGCAAAAGATCTGGTGGATCAACAACTGAAGGGTTACTCAAATTTCATTGCGGCAGAACAGTCAAGGCAATTGGAACGACTGCAGGGTATCTTTGAGGAAATTCAACCTGCGTTGAAATTTCAACCACTGGAATTATCCATAAGCAATGGGTTCATTGATCATTCGCTTAAAATCATTTGTTATACTGACCATCAGATTTTTGGACGCTTCCATCGCTTTCGGGCGAAAGAAAAATTCAGTAAATCCAAAGCGCTCACATTTCGCGAACTTCAAACCCTTCAGCCAGGTGATTTTGTAACTCACATCGATTACGGTATTGGAAAATTTGCGGGACTCGAAAAGAAGGAGGTGAATGGCAAAGAACAGGAGGCCGTGCGTCTGGTTTTCCGGGATAATGATATGCTCTATGTCAGCATTCATTCTCTCCATAAGATTTCTAAATATTCTGGTAAGGAGGGCACGCCACCGCTCGTGAGCAAGCTGGGTTCTGATGAATGGGCAAATAAAAAGGCAAGGATAAGAAGCAAGGTTAAGGACATAGCACGCGACCTTATTGCATTGTATGCGAAGCGAAAAAAAAATCCGGGTTTTCCGTTCTCCTCAGACAGCTTTTTGCAGGCTGAATTGGAGTCATCTTTTATTTACGAGGACACCCCGGATCAGGCGAAAGCCACTGAAGATGTAAAAAGGGATATGGAAACGCCCCATCCCATGGATCGCCTGGTGTGTGGTGATGTGGGCTTTGGAAAGACAGAAGTGGCCATTCGGGCCGCCTTTAAGGCCACTATTGACGGAAAGCAGGTGGCAGTACTTGTTCCCACTACGATTCTCGCCATGCAGCATTTTCGTACTTTCTCAGAACGCCTTTCCAACTTCCCTGTGAAGATCGAATATGTTTCACGATTCAAATCAGAAAAACAGATCAAACAAATTTTAGGGGAAGCCAAGGAAGGGAAAGTCAACATCCTCATCGGTACTCACCGCATTGTTAGCAAAGATGTAGAGTTCAAAAATCTGGGCCTTCTTGTGATCGATGAAGAACAGAAATTTGGTGTTAAGACAAAAGATCGCCTCAAAGAATTGAAAGTTAACATCGATGTCCTCACGTTGACCGCTACCCCGATTCCCAGGACACTGCATTTCTCTCTCATGGGCGCCCGCGACCTCAGCATCATTGCAACCGCGCCTCCCAACCGACAGCCGGTGACAACAGAACTTCAAACTTTTAATGAGGAAATTATCCGTGATGCCATCAGCCATGAGATGCGCAGGGGAGGACAAGTATTCTTTGTTCATAACCGCGTGAGTGACATTGAGAGTGTGGCTAATACAATTTATAAACTGGTCCCCGATGCACGCATTGGTATTGCCCATGGTCAGATGGAAGGAGACAAACTTGAAAAAGTAATGATGCGCTTTATCGAGGGCGAATATGATGTATTGGTATCAACTAACATTATCGAATCAGGTCTTGATATCCCCAATGCGAATACCATCATCATCAATCAGGCCCACATGTTTGGACTGAGCGATCTTCACCAGATGCGAGGACGCGTGGGCCGATCCAATAAGAAAGCATTTTGTTATTTGCTCACACCCCCTGCATTCGTTCTCACTTCTGATTCGCGCAAGAGACTGGCGGCCCTGGAAGAATTCTCTGAACTGGGTGATGGATTCAAAGTTGCCATGCGGGACCTCGACATTCGCGGAGCAGGAAATTTGCTGGGGGCAGAACAGAGCGGATTCATCAACGATCTTGGATTTGATACCTATCACAAAATTCTCGACGATGCCATCCAGGAGTTAAAAGAGAATGAGTTCAAAGATTTATTCGCAGAAGAACTTTCAGAGAAAGCAAAACTTATTGTCCCGGATTGCATAATAGAAACGGACCTGGAAATTTTAATCCCAGAATATTTCGTCACGAATATCAGTGAACGATTACAGCTATATGCAACACTTGATAGTATTAACGATGAGGTGGGTCTTGATCAATTCTCCCGCTCCGTCAAAGATCGTTTCGGTAATATTCCCCCGTCGGTTGAACAGTTGATTGATACGGTTCGCCTTCGTTGGGTGGGCGAACAAGTGGGGTTCGAAAAAATCAGTTTGAAGAACGGCCGATTGCGTGCCAACTTTATTTCCAGCAATGAAGTTTATTTCAAATCCGAAGTATTTGGTCGCGTCCTCACCTTTGTGCAAACTCACTCCAAACAGTGCCGACTGAAAGACCAAACGGGTCGACCCACCCTTTTTATAGAAAATATTCTTTCCGTAGAAACGGCGTTAAAAATGTTAGGACCCTTGATGAGCACCCCCAAATCGGCTGAATCTGTTTTAGCGAAATAGGGCCTGCCCTCAACGTACGGGTTGTATTCACAATACTTCGCATATATGATCGTTAAGAAATACCGGAAAATGAATCCCCGAAGCATCTTCACTTGCATTAAGGATTTATCAAAAATTCGCTACGCTTTGGAAAACACAGAATTATCTTTTTATATTAGCGGTTGCTTTAGTCAATAAAATAGATAAAATGAAGCAGATAAAAGGTCTTTTAGCAGTAGTTGGCGGCGCATTTGTGATTGCATCTTGTTCCCTTCTTCCGGGAAAAAAGGGTGGAAAACCTACCGCCATTAACCCCGGTCAACTGAGCACCGCTACGAACCTTCAGTATAATGACGACCAGAATGGAGGTTTTCAAGTCAAAGACTTTGAAGGCCAGCCAGATGCTCCAAATACTGTGTTTATTGAAGGCGGAAGGGCCATTATGGGTTCTTTTGAAGAAGATGTCATGTCTTATCGCGATAACGTTGAGCGTACTGTTTCTGTAGCATCCTTCTATATGGATGAAACGGAAATCGCCAATATCCACTGGCTTGAATACATGCATTATCTGGCAAAAGATTCTTCGCAGGAAGTATATCAGGCTGCCCTTCCCGATACATTGGTATGGGTCGGTAAACTGGCTTTCAATGACCCTTACGTTGATCATTACCTGCGTTACCCCGGTTTCAGGTATTTCCCTGTTGTGGGAGTTAGCTGGACCCAGGCTACTAATTATGGAAAATGGCGTACAACGGCTGTAAACCAACAGTTGATGAAAGAATCCGGGCAGGATCTTCCAGAAGTTCCTGCTGGCGGAAGAATTCCTTTGGAATCTGGCGTAGTTATTCCTGCTTATCGCCTTCCTACGGAAGCAGAATGGGAATATGCTGCACAAGCCCTTATTGGTACGCAGTGGTTGGAAGAAATGCAAACGCACCAACGGATTTATCCATGGGATGGTCATGCACTTCGCAATCCTTATGGAAAGCAAATGGGTTTCTTTCTTGCAAACTTTAAAAGAGGTCGTGGTGACTATGCAGGTATTGCAGGAAGATTAAATGATGGAGCGCTTATCACTTCGTATATATACGAGTTCCCTCCAAACGATTACGGTCTCTACAATATGGCAGGAAATGTGAGTGAGTGGGTGATGGATGTGTATCGTCCTCTCTCCTATCAGGATTTTGATGACCTTAACCCGATTCGCAGAGATGGTTTCCTCGATGACCAGAAATTTTATAACAATATCGTAAAGAATCCTACAGACTTTACTTCCCTAATCACTGACAAGGCAAGGGTTTATAAAGGTGGTTCATGGAAAGATGTCGCTTATTGGATGTCTCCCGGTACCCGCAGGTATCTTGATCAGGATTCCGCTACGGCAACCATTGGCTTCCGTTGTGCCATGATACGGGCCGGCTCGAACTATTAGCAAAAGAAATTTATTAAGAAAAGCCTCTCAGAAATCTGGGGGGCTTTTCTATTGCGCATCTGCAATGCAGGCTACGCTCAGCTCGCTGCAACCAAATGATATCAGATGTTGACCGCACGCCTCCAGGGTGGCACCTGTTGTAATAACATCATCAACCAATAAAATTTTCTTGCCTTCAATGCTAATGTCGTCACCCATTGAAAATACATCTTTAACATTCTCCCACCGTTCAGCCTTTGATTTTCGGGTTTGTGTTGCCGATGATTGCGTTCGGATCGATACCGATTCATCCCATGGAATTTGGATTGCGTTGCTGAGTCCCAGTGCAAATTTTGCGCTTTGATTATATCCTCGTTGCCTTTTTCGGGTGTTGTGAAGTGGCACGGGAATGATCAGGTCAAACTCTTTGCCAAATCCTAAATTCAATAGATCCAGACCAAAGGCCTGGCCCAGCCGCACACCCACCTCCGGGTGATTATTGTATTTCAGCTGATGTAGCAGGTGCTGCACCATCCCGCTTTTGCGGAATTTCAAAAAAGCCCATCCGTGCTTAAGTGAAAGTCGTCCGGTTAATTTGTTCTTTACCGGGTTTTCCATCATCAAATGATAGTTTGTTTTGGGTAAATCACTAAGGCAGCCTGTACACAGAATCTCCTCGCCTTTCACCAGTGCACCCAGGCATCCCAGGCAATAACGAGGGAAAAAAAGCGAAATAAAGTCTTCAATAAGCATATTTGAGGTCTGCTCCATTTGATTTCCCACACTCGTCGAGAGATATTTGATACAAAATTTAATGACATGGATATTGTAAAGCAATTCAATGACTACCGCGCCAGGATGAATGAAAAAATTAAAGGCTCGGACAATCTCATCCTGAAACGGATTTTTAACCTGGATACCAATGCCTATGCAGAGGGTGTACTTGATGTAAGGACGAAAGAGCTTATTGGGCTGACTTGTTCACTGGTGCTGCGATGCGATGACTGTGTCAAATATCATCTTGGAAAATGCAAAGAAGCCAATTTCAAAACTGAAGAAGTTAATGAAGCCATGGGGGTTGCCACTTTGATCGGCGGAACGATTATGATTCCCCATTTGCGAAGGGCATTCGAATATTGGGAGGCCTTACAAGATGTATAAACGCGACTTAGGGTCCGACCATAACTGGCAGGCCCTCCTCTTGGAAATAGGGCGAATGCTTGGACAGGTACCAAAAGACCTCAATGGTGTACTTTTTCTGATTGGTGTCCA
>JAYWDP010000485.1:0-3185 GCA_043779775.1 Cyclobacteriaceae bacterium | reverse complement strand
AACTTCAGGATCAATGCCGTTAAACCTGGAGTATGTCCACAAGTTGAGGCCTTGGAAGAAAACATTGCACTTTGTCATCTTTAGCCTTGAGATTATCTTAGAAGGCAGACTATAACTCAGTGTTACCTGTTTCAATCGGACATAGGATGCGTCGGACAGGAATTGCGTCGTTCCAAAACTGGAGAACTGCTGGTCAAATCCATCTATTACACCGCCATTATACGAACGCGCAACATTGGTGATATCTCCCGGTTTTTGCCAGCGGTTAAGTTGGTTAACTAACTGATTATCAGCCGTGGAACCCGAGGCGTAGTTATTGTAGAGGTCACCATTGATCGCTTGATTTCCGCCGCTATACTGAAAGAACACCTCCAGTGAAATACCTTTATAGGAAAATGTATTTGAAAATCCTCCGTACCAGGTGGGTATTGAGCTTCCATGAACATTCGCGTCTTTTTGATTTCCCTTGTAGGCCAGATTGCCCAGGGTGTCATAAATCATTGCTTTTCCATTGGCAGGATTTATACCGGCAAAGTTGAAGAGGTAGTTGAATCTAACAGGTTGTCCAACGATGAGGGTATTACCAATTCGTTTCTGTCCATTCGGCAATGACTCCAAATTATTTTTCAATGTGCTGAAATTAAGTTTTGATGTCCATTTGAATCCACCTTGATCAAGGATAGTGCCACCTAATTCGATATCAAATCCTTTATTGGATACTTCACCGCTATTTCCACGCACCGAGTTTACACCGGCATCATTAAGGAGCGGAACGTCAAACAATAAGGCTTTTGTTCTGTAGTCATAGTACTCAATGGAACCAAATAACCTTCCGTTCAGCATGGAAAAGTCAATGCCATAACTGGTTTGAAATTTTTCCTCCCATGAAATTACGTCATTGCCCAATTTGGTCAATCGCAAAATTGAACCACCGGCATACTGTGCTCCGGCCGCAATACCAGGGGCTCCGGCAGACGGTGTGCCATAGGAAGTATACCAATCATAGTCACTTATTTCAGAGTTTCCTGTCTTTCCAAAAGCGGCCCGTAATTTCAAGTCTTGAAAGAAATCCAGGTTTTTAATAAACTTTTCTTCCGAAAGCCTCCAGGCGACAGAGCCTGCATAGAAATTCCCATATTTTGATTGTGACCCAAATCGGGAGGAACCATCTCTTCTCAATGTAGCATCAACAATATACCGGTCTTTGTAAATATATTTTACCTGACCAAAGAAACCTTGTCTAGCATTGTCAAAATAGAATTCACTCGCGTTTCTGGCAACCGAGCCCTGAGACAACAAGCGGAGTGATTGGTTAGCATAACCAAATTGACTGGCTGTAACCCCTCCGCGTGTCTCTTTGCGGTACTCAAATCCTGCGATGGCAGAGAAGGCATGGTCCTTTCCAAACTTTTTAGAATAATTAAGGGTTGTATTGGTGTTATAAGAAATTGTCTTGCGGCTCGTCACCACGTTTTGACCATTTGAGCTAGCAAAAGCGGGGATCGTTCCGGGACGCTGATTATTATCTGTTCCAAAAGATGCATCCACACCCACAAATGAATTGGCCGTTAAACCGGGCATAATTTCATATCCAATATTAAAAGAGGAGACTGTCTGAGGATTTATGCCTAAACGAACCTCCTGTTCAGCGCCCTGCTTAATGTTATACCCAAAGTTGTGACCACTGCCAGATAGTGGGTAAGGTGCAAAGCTTCCGTCCGGATTAAAGGCTGGTGAAGTGGGTTGTGAAACGAATGCTGACTGGAATGGACCGTTTACAAAGTTCCCGTTTGCAATTGCACCAAAAGTACTTTGGTAGGCCAATGAGATATTAGCACCCAATGTCAACTTCGCAATAGGTTTATGCGTAATGTTTAAGCGCATGGTCCCGCGTTCATACTCATTTTTAATAATCTGTCCTTCCTGTTTTGTATAAGATCCGCTCAAAAGAAAAGATGTTTTTTCATCACCACCTGACATACTCACATTATAATTATTGAGTGCACCCGTTCTGAACATTTGATCCACCCAATTTTCATTAATCAACTTGGTATCGTTGGGATCGCCAAATACTGCATAAGACCCTGATGGGCCAGTCAAAGGAAGGCCTGCATTGGTATAGGATTCTGCTTTGAGTGAGGCAAATTGCTGACCATTCATGACATTATACAGATTCAGGGGCTGCACCACACCATATTGTGCAGTAACGTCCAGCGATGTACGTCCTCTTTTTCCTTTTTTAGTAGTCACAACCACCACACCGTTGGCTGCCTGAGCGCCATAAATCGCAGCAGAAGCTGCATCCTTTAAGACTTCAACCGATTCAATATCCTCAGGGTTAATGGCAGCCAGCGGATTTGATGAACCTTGTCCGGTCTGACCAAAACGTCCCATCTGTACACCATCCACTACCCAAAGTGGATCGTTGGATGCGTTCACTGAGCTGATACCTCTAACACGGACCGTTAAGGCACCGCCAGGGGCACCTGATGCCGAAGTAACCTGAACACCTGCAGCCCGTCCCTGAATGGCACGGTCTATTGAATTGATGGGGAGATTTTGGAATGATTCGCTTTTTACAACCGAAACAGACCCCGTCAATGTTCTCTTTTCCTGCTGACCATAGCTAGTAATCACAATTTCAGATAATTGCGTGATGCTAGTCGCCAACTGAATATCAACTACTGATCTTGACCCAATATCGACTTGCGTATTTTCGAAGCCAATGAATGAAAAATCCAGTACGCCACCGGAAGCGGGGACCATAAGTGTAAATTTCCCTTCGGAATCCGTTACCGTTCCAACGGTGGTTCCCTTTAAAACGACGTTTACTCCCGGAAGTCCACTACCATCATCGACGGAAGTGACCCTCCCAGATACAGTTCGCTCTTGCGCCCATGCTGTTGTCGTCAACAGCATTAACAAAGCAAACACCTTTAGCAGTAGAATTTTTCTCATGGTTAGGTATTTAGGTTAAAAGTTAGGTCTCAAAATTCAGAACATAATGTTTCTTTTGGTCAATAACGATCCGCTCAACGTCAAAGACCTATAAAGTAAACATCTTACATTGTAAGCCCGAAATTAGGGGTTTAATTCAAAAAAGAAAATACCCCTATTGAAAAGATTAACTATCGATCGTTTGGCAAGTACCATCCAAATCGCGCAGAAAAAGGGGTCCATTGACC
>JAYWDP010000484.1:0-9131 GCA_043779775.1 Cyclobacteriaceae bacterium | reverse complement strand
ATTTTATCTACTCCTTTTTGTACTCTTAGGATGTTCAGGAGACAAAGACTATGAAATTGCCAACGTCAAATTAAAAGAATTAAATAATCGATCCATCGACCTATTTTTCTCTTGGCCTCCAACGAAGCGCCTTATGAAATCGAAAAATTTATGAAAAAGCATACCTATGCTTTTCATTACGTACATCTTGAAAACATTGAATTGATCACTAAAATACTAAACGACCATGAAAAGTAAATTCTTCTTTCTCTGTCTGTGTCTGATGGGTGCCTCTTGTTCTGTGAAGAAAAGTGCCAATGAACAAACTCAACAAATCAATTTTATCACCTCTCCTTCCAAATCAAACAGCGGAGAGCCCTTCCTATTCACAGACAAAGACAACACCGTGTACTTATCATGGATAGAGAAGGACGAAGCTAAAACCACATTCAAGTTTTCAAGCCTTCAGAACAATCGATGGTCAGAGTCTGCTATCATTGCCTCCGGTAATACATGGTTTGTCAACTGGGCAGACTACCCAATGATCGCAGCCAACGGAAACCAGTTGGTAGCGCATTTCCTCGATAAGAGCGGGGAGAGCACGTATGCTTACGATATAAAGTTGACTACTTCCCATGACAAGGGAAAGAGCTGGCGTGATCCTATCGTACTCCATGATGACAAGAAACAGGCCGAGCATGGCTTCGTAACACTTTTGCCCTATGGAGACAATTTCTTTGTGACCTGGCTTGATGGAAGGAATACCGTCATGGAAGGCATGGAAGGCATGGAGGGAATGGAACATCATGAAGGTCATCACGGCTCCATGAGCCTTAGAGCAGCGATTGTTGATACCACAGGAAATAAAATCAACGAATGGGAACTTGATAATAAAACCTGTGATTGCTGCCAAACAAGCGCGGCCATCACCGCCCATGGGCCTGTGGTCGTTTATCGTGACAGGTCGGATGAAGAAATCCGTGACATATCTATTGTGAGATTAGTGGATAACCAATGGACAAAACCAAAATCGATCCATGATGATCTTTGGAAAATTGCAGGGTGCCCGGTGAACGGTCCACGGGTGGTGGCCGAAGGCAACAATCTTGCAGCAGCATGGTTTTCAGCGGCGTCAGACCCTTCACGGGTAAATGTTGTTTTCTCCACGGATGGCGGAGCTACCTTTGGCAAACCCATACCTGTAGATGAAGGAAGTGCCATTGGGCGTGTCGACATTGTAATGTTAGATGACCTGAGCGTCATGGTGAGTTGGATGGAAGGGACCAAACTTAAAGCTGCTAAAGTTCATTCGGATGGTAAAAAAGAGCACTCCATGATTATCGCCTCCTCTTCCGAGTCGCGGTCCAGTGGATTTCCACAAATGGCCAAATCAGGAAATCAATTGATATTTGCCTGGACGGACGATAAAGACAAAAATATTAAAATTGCGAGCATTTATTTTTGATAAACAGCTAAATCAAAACTAATCATGAAAATATCTATCGGTGGCTTAATTCTTCTTGGACTCTTGTCAAATTGTTCAAATACAAAAACTAAAGGTGATGAGAGTGTAAAAGAAACCGGAGCACAAATTGTGGTCCCAAAAGATGAGGACATTCGAATCATCGCAAAGCAAACTGACGCCGATACGTTAAAAGGTAGTCTCAAAGCCAAGACGATGGGCACGATTGGAAATGCAGGCATCACCATTAACTACTACTCACCGGCTGTTCGCGGGAGAGCGATTTGGGGTGGTCTTGTACCCTTCGATAATGTGTGGGTGACGGGCGCACACCGTGCCACCAGCATCGATTTCAATCAGGAGGTTGTGATTGGAGGGGAAACCATTGCTCCGGGAAAATATGCTTTGTTTACTATTCCGGGTAAAGAAGAATGGACCATCATTATTAATAAAAATTGGGACCAGCACCTGGCTGATGACTACGCTCAAAAGGAAGATGTAGTTCGAGTGAAAGTCAAGCCGGAAACCGAAGGGGCCAACCAGGAAAGACTTCGTTTTGTGATTGAATCAGAAGAAAATGGCAAGGGCAAGATTGTTATTTATTGGGAGAAACTTGAAGTTTCATTGCCCATTACTATTTTGAATTGACAGAATTGCTGCTCTTCAAATAGAATAAATTCAAATCTTTTGTGTATGGACAAAGGCGATCTGATTTCAAAAAAAGAATACCAGGAACCATCTGTCTTTAGCCCTGAAAATTTATTGAGGGAAGGGCGAAGGCAAAAAAACCTCCCGGAATGTGATGTTCCTGAAATATGCGTTCTGGATCCAGATGGTGATATAGTTCGCTATTTGCAAAAGGAAGGGCTTACAAAGCTAAGTAATTGCTGGGCTTGCTATCATTCAGATCTCTACGCTTTCAAGTATGAGGAATTAAGTCTGGGTATTATTGGATGTGCTGTTGGCTCATCGTATGCTGTTCTCATTGCAGAACAACTTTTTGCCTCCGGATGCAAACTATTGATCAGTATTACCTCTGCGGGAATTATCAATCCGTTTGAAGGAATTGAGTTTATCCTCATCACCGAATCCCTGAGGGATGAAGGCACCAGCATTCATTACATTCCTTCAAAAGAGAAATCAAAAATTAATATTGATTTAGTAAGACGGCTCGACCCGTTGTTTACTCTTTCAGGTTTATCCATTGCAAAAGGTACAAGCTGGACTACCGATGCACCCTACCGGGAAACGCAATCCTCCATCGATCACGCTAAAGCCCTTGGTATTGCAGCCGTTGAAATGGAGGCCGCTGCACTTTACGCTTTTGCCAAGGCAAAGAAAAAACCAGTGATATGTTTTGCCCACCTGACCAATACCATGGCACAGCAACATGGAGATTTTGAAAAGGGCGAAGAAAACGGGAGTACGAATGCGCTAAAACTTATTTATGAAACCGTGAGATGTCTCCGTTAAAAGCCGTACAAGGAAAATATGAATGTATCTATCAATTTGTGCTAAACAAGTTATATATTGAAGTGAGCAACAAACCAAATTGCCTAGACCCAAGGGTCAGCCAAACCACGGACGTAACATTTAAAATTTAAGAATATGAAACAAAAACTATTTCTCTTTGCTATTGGCTGTTTTCTTTTAACACAAAACCTATTGGCTCAACTGGTTACGGGTGAAAACGTAACGGTGACAACAACCGAATCGGGAAAAGTCCGGGGCTATATTAATAATGGGATCTTTACCTACAAAGGAATCCCTTATGCAGAAGCCAAACGTTTTGAAGCCCCTGCCAGACCGAAGCCCTGGACAGGAGTACGTAGTGCAATGACCTATGGGCCGGTCGCCCCGTTGATTGATCCAACCACGACGGTGCAAGATGAAAGTGAATTTGTCTTTGACCACAGTTGGGGATACACCAGTGAAGATTGCATGCGTATCAATGTCTGGACTCCCGGAATAAATGATGGCAAAAAACGGCCTGTCATGTTTTGGATCCATGGGGGCGGATTTGCCGCTGGTTCATCCCAGGAACTGCCATCGACAGATGGTGAAAATCTCGCAAAAAAAGGCGATGTAGTAGTCGTTTCCATCAACCATCGGTTGAATATCCTGGGCTATTTGGATTTATCTGCCTATGGAGAAAAATATAAATACTCCGCCAACCTGAGTGTATTGGATATGAAGTCAGCGCTGGAGTGGGTGAAGGTTAATGTTTCGAATTTTGGTGGAGATCCTGATAACGTCACAATTTTCGGCCAGTCAGGAGGTGGAGCAAAAGTAAACACCCTAATGGCCATGCCTTCCGCCAAGGGCTTATTTCATAAAGCAATAAATCAAAGCGGCGCATTCAGAAGTAGCATGTTAGAAAAAAGTACAACACAAGCCATCGCCGCGGAGGTTTTAAAAGAACTGAATATTTCAACCGACAAAATTGATGAAATCCAAAGCCTTCCCTTCTCCCAATTAAGTGCAGCCGGTAAAAAGGCCCTTAAGACCATTGCCGACAAAATGAAAGCAGAAGGTAAACCGGTGGTGGGCTTTGGTTTAAACTGGGGGCCCAGTGCTGATGGCGACGTACTGCCCTATCAACTTCTTTCCAAAGAAGCATTGGAGCTTTCCAAAAATGTGCCCCTGCTTATCGGAACCGTTAAAAATGAATTTATGCCTTCACTCGGAACGGGTTTGAGCAATGCGCCTTTAGATAAAATTATGGAATACATAACTAAACAGCATGGTGATAAAGCGGATGCTTTTGTAAAGGCAACGAAGAGTGCCTATCCCAACGATACGAAACCCTCCGATCTGATTGATATTGATACGCGCTTTCGCCCCGGAGCAGTAAATCAGGCCAATTCAAAATCAGCACTTTCCGGAGGCGCCCCCGTATTCATGTATCTGTTCGACTGGCAGTCACCCGTCATGGATGGCAAATACAAGGCTACCCATTGTATGGAAATAGCTTTTTGCTTTAACACCATCGAACGCACAAAGAATATGACCGGCGGAACAAAAGAGGCACAAGCATTGGCCGACAAGGTAAGTCAGGCATGGATTAATTTTGCCAAGACAGGCAATCCAAATCACAAAGGATTGCCAAACTGGCCCGGCTACAATTCCCAAAACACAGCGACCATGCATTTCGACAATGTATGTGTTGTAAAACCGCAGATGGACAAGGGATTATTTGATTTAGTTGTCGTGCAATAAGCATTGAATCGCTGGATGTTCTGAAAAGCGGATCTTCTATAATCCAGCCGAGAAGACTTAAATCACGAAATGCACAAGAAGCACACATTCCATCGCGACCCAAGACTTGCGCGAAACTGGGAGTATGACAGACTCTTGGAGAAAGCTGCCGCGAAAAAACCCGCAGCTCGAAAGCTAAGCCTTGCTGAAGGTAAAAAGCTTGCCTACAAGTTGATCGACACGTGGCACAAAGAAAAGTAAGCATTCTTCACAAAGCTGCCGAAGAGGTCGCTTATGTTGCTTATTTTATTGAATCAAAGGGATTGCCAAAGACCGCGAAAAAATTTGTGGACGAGTCCTTTTCCTTCTTTGATAAACTTGGTGACCCTCGAATAAAGCATAAGCCTTGTACCCAGGTTGCCGTTCATTGGTTCCAGTCAATTTTGCCTGTGATTTCTATGTTCAAAGTTCGCTCCGATTCACCCTATCAATTGCTTCATTATTGATCTAGTGGGATCGCTGTGTAGGTCGGTGACAACAACGACCTCAGGCTATGACAAGACCGCCCTTCGATCGGGTCAGGAATCACAGATCCCGACCAACCTTAGACGCGCATATGCCAACCCAAAAGCCAAGTCTTGCGCCAGAGTGGGACTATTGTGGCAATCAGTGCCAGGGGCGCGAAATGTTAGTAACCATATGACCTTGAGGGTTACACTAGTCCCATCGGGACGACATATTGCTTGCCCAGTTTGGTTGGATTAGGTACCGATACACCGTCCTTAGCAGGACTCTTTTGGCAATCAGTGCCAGGGCACGAAATGTTGGTAACCAGATGACCATGAGGGTTGGTAAACGACTACGACTTCAAATCCTCCAAAAACTCCGACACTGGCTCCACCCCCGTCACCACTAACTGATCCCTCGCCCTGGTGCAAGCAACATGTTGATATGAGCAATATGGCTGCGTGCAGGAACAATTCCAACTTGAATAGGCTGTTTTACGCTTGAAAATGAATTATCTTTGCTAAAATGGAGCTCTCCACCAACGATAAGAAACTACTTCGGCGATTCTTTGCCCGAAGACCCATCCGGAAGGCTTATGTCTTTGGCTCGTACGCCAGAAAGAAAGCTGTAAGAAAAAGTGACATCGATATTTTGGTCGAGCTGGACCACAGCCAGCCAATCGGAATGAAATTTTTTGGTTATCAAGTGGAACTTGAAAAGCTTCTCAAAAAGAAGGTAGACCTGGTCAGCAGTGAGGGTCTTTCTCTTCACGTAAGACCCTTCGTTGACAAGGACAAAGTCTTGATTTATGAACAAGGCGCTGACTGACAGAGTCAGAGTTTCTCATATTCTTGACGCAATAGGTGAAGTAGAAAATTATCTCATGGGTATATCGTATGAGGATTTCCTGGCCAACTCCGAAAAGCGATTTGCAACCATAAAACAGATCGAGATCATTGGTGAAGCCTGCAACCGGATTTCCAAAGTATTTAAGAATAAGCATTCAGAGATTCAGTGGAAATCCATCAATGGGTTCAGAAATATTTCCATCCACGAATATTTTGGTATTGATAATCACATCGTTTGGGAAATAGCTCAAAATGATTTAACTGTTCTTAAAGAGCAGTTCAGCAAGGCCGGAAATGAATCCCATTAACCAACCTTAAACACCTTCATCACCCTTGCCGTTGTTGGTGTTCCCGTCTCGGGGTCACCAACAAGAATTAGGTGATTCACACAACATAGGTCGTGTTGCGGTTGAACTTGCAGATTTGTCGTTGGTGCCTGCCGGCAGGCAGGACCTGATGCAAGGTCTAAAATGAAGGATTCATTATAAGGGTAATTCTTTTTTTTATTGGAGGTCTGGAAGCATCAGAACACCAACAACGGCTAAAATAACTGTAAAATCCTTACCTGAACATCTAAACTACACCTTAAGATCGTCAGGGCTTTGCCGCCTGTCAAATACCGCTACAATTAATACAATCTGTTTTTCAGAGATAATTCTATAAACTACTTTGTAGTTACCAGCCACTAAATAACGATAATTCATTGCAGCAACCAGGGGATTGCTTTCCTGTTGACCTATCTCTGGGTAGCGCGAAAGTTTTCTTGTCTTTTCGAAAATCTTCGATCTTATTGATGCCGCAATTTTGGCATTTGCAATTTCTTTATAATACTGGCAGGCTTCTTTGAGTTGAAACTTGGCCAACTCAGTCCAAAATACCTTCATTACTTCCAGTTTTCAGATTCCCTTTCCATAGCCTTCTGAGTCAATATTTTTCCTTGTTTAAAATCATCTTCAGATTTCTCCAATATGGCTTTGTAAGCCTTCGAACCCATTGGCCTCAACTTGGCTTCATAGGAATCTTTGATGGACTGATTTTTAAGGTCCTCAACCTTCTTGATTGTCGCCTTATCATTCACTTTAGTCAGCCATTCTATAAGCTCGATCTTCTTTACAGCGATGTCCATAACAGTTTGTTTGAACATCAAAGTTAACGATTTCATAGTTTCTATTGGTTTGTCTGTCTCACCCTTCTCTCCGCCAAATTTGCATTACAAACTCTTTGAATAAAATCCTGAAATCCTGACTAATTGAGGCTCAATAAAGAAGGTCGGGATTGCAAAATCCGGTTGTGTACTTTTATTTGTCTTTAGAATAGCCTTTTAATCCCCTACATTACTGTTGTGCTTGATGTCCCCAAAGCAACTCTCTATTTCCATGCCCCTTTGTTTTCGAAGGGCTAAGCCTTTTTCACTAGTGAGGTCTTGTCGTGCTTGCTGTTTATAGAAGTCCAATTGTTCGTTCACCTTAACGGTCTTATTGCCCTCTTCTGACTTTTTGCATTGACTGGCCAGGGAACAGCCTGTACAGTTTTCTGATGCGTAAACTTTATAGGTGGATTTATGACCTGATTTGTTTAGCGTGGAAGAATCAGTGCCCGTGTACTTTGAGGTTTCGTCCATCCGGGCACGTGTAGGTGTCTTTGTCTTTATCGTAAGAAAAATTCTCACGCAAAAAGGCCATCCAGATAAAATGGATCGGGACGCATGCAAAGTACAATGAAATCGATGTGTTGAAAGTTTAATTAATTTATAACATGATGAAGTACTGGACAGTCATCGAAAACAAAAAGGAATACGAAGCTGCTCTTGGGCGGATTGGGCTATTGATGGATGCTAACCCACGCACTAAAACCGGGACCGGTAAGGAATTGAAACTGCTGCTTTACCTGGTGGAGAAATACGAGGATGAGCATTACCCGATAGACCTGCCTGATCCTATCGAAGCGATCAAGATACGCATGGACGGCCTTGGTCTTGAAGCAAAAGATATCGTATAAAATTCTAATTCCGAAAATCCTCACGTCAACCGAACCGGCAATTGCCTGATCCGCTTTCCTGTAGCTGCATAGATAGCGTTACAAAGAGCCGGTATAAAAGGGGGCACCGGTGGTTCTCCAACACCGGTCGGTTTTTCGTTGCTCTCGATAATATGTACCGCAGTTTCATAAGGTGCATCCGTCATTCTAGCCACCTGATAATCATGAAAATTGGATTGTTTAACAGCACCCTGTTTGATCGTGATCTCACTTTTTAAAGCAAGGCCTGTAGCAAAAGCGGCTCCTCCCTCAAATTGAGATCTGATCCGTTCCGGATTCACCGGTATGCCGCAGTCAACCACATAGTCAACTTTGGAAATATTGATTTTGTTTTTTTCATCCACCGTTACTTGTACCACGCAGGCCACATAGGTCAGAAAACTCCGATGTGCTGCAATCCCCCGGCCGCTTCCTTTCGGTAAGCTCGTCCCCCAGGAAGATTTTTCTCTTGCAGTTTCAATTACTTTCCGAAAACGGGACGTATCCCAGGGAAAATCTTCAAGCTTCTCGTTGTAATTGAAGAACTCCGGGGTCAATGAATTGAAATCAATCTTCCGATCTGCTCCAAGAAGATCGAGAAGGTTTTGCACCGGGTCCACGCGACGGGCTTCAGCCACCTCGTCCAGGGTACAGCCAACAGCAAAGAGGTGATGAATGTTGGCCACCGATCGTAACCATCCAATACGAATCTGTGTATTGACTTGTTGTGTCTCACAGGAAACATTTTCAATAGCGTAAGGCAAGTCGATCATACCCATGCTGACCTCAAATCCAGACGGTTCCTTTGCTTCGGCATTGACCGTTCCGATGATGCTTGGAAAAACAGAACGGTGAAGCCAGGCGCTGACTTTATTATTCTCATCGATCCCCACTTTCAGATGTTGGGCCGACGGGAAGTGGTAGAAATCATGTTGGATGTCGTCTTCGCGCGTCCAGAGTATTTTAACCGGTGCGCCGATGTTCCGGGAAATAAGTGCTGCCTCCACAACAAAATCAGGTTGTGACTTGCGGCCAAATCCACCGCCCAACAGTGTGACATTGACGGTAATAAACTTTTTGTCTAACCCTAAAGCTCCTGCCAATGCATCTCGTGTACCTTG
>JAYWDP010000483.1:0-3195 GCA_043779775.1 Cyclobacteriaceae bacterium | reverse complement strand
ATTGATCCAATAGCACTTAAATCAACTGACTATCGGGAGAATCTTGTTATTAAAGGATTTCTTCCCACAGAAAATAGTACACACTGTGTGAGCATTTCCAGGACATCGCCAATCAATGACCAGCGCTTCATATCAGAGTCAGGAGCCACCGTGTGGATAGAAGATGCCGAATCCAACAAAATTACTTTCACTGAAAATTTACCATGCCGATACGTAAGCACTATTGCTGGCGTTCCCGGTTCAACTTATGCGCTTCATGTTACATTGACTGATCATAGGCAATACGTATCCGACAAGGTTGTGCTGCGTAATACAACACCCATTCGCCAGATTAATGCCGGTTACCAGTCCCAGGATCCCATTTGCTATGTTGGCTTTTACTTCTCAGTCGACGCGGATGATTCAATCGGTCAGACACGTTTTTACTGCTGGGAATTTGAAGAAACGTTACCGGAACGTGAAACAACCTTCTCATATCGGATGCCACCGGAGCGTATGAGGCCACACTCACACTGCGTCCCAGATACTGCTGCGATTGCACAGGACAAGGCACAAACATTAAACCAACTTATTGGCAATAACGGCACACCTACTTACGATGAAAAAAATATATCAGTTTAACATAGTCACCTTACTGGTAATTGCCATGTTGCCGGTATGGGCACAACAGAATCTTGATGCTGAGATATGGTTTGACAAACAGGTCGGTTTAGAAAACACAGGACTGTTCAAAGGTCACGAATATCACTTTCCATTCAGGGGTTCCAAGACCCATCCATTTTTCTTTGCAGAGGGAGGAAGTAAAGGAGATGCATTGTACTTCCATCAGTGGTATGGAGACATTTCCCTGATGTATGACCTTTATACCAACGAGGTTGTTCTGAAACATCAAACGAAGGATGGCATTACAAAATTGATGTGCTTCGATCAGCTTCATCTTGATTCCTTCACTCTCTTTGGTCACCAATTCGCTAAAATAAACGGCCAGTTTTATGATGCCCTTTTCAAAGGCTCTGGTTGGGCCCTGCTGGCAAATCGTAAGAAATATACACATGCCATTGCCGGCAGCGTGGAGTTTGAAGAAGAGGTAAACTATTTTATTCAGCAACCAGAAGGCCTCATCCCATTCACAGGAAAAAAGACGCTGATGTCACTATGCCCACAACCACGTGATCTTCAAGTATTTATAAAACAAAATAAGATCAAACTTGGTCAAAAAAATGAAGCAGATCTTGTCCTAATTTGTTCTTTCATTGAAAAGAGTCGCAAACAGGCCCTATGAACTACGCACAATTCCCCCTTTCTTCTTCGTTCAGGAAATTCAGCCTCTTACTCTTCAGCTTGATCCCTCTATTGACTACGCATGCTCAATCCAGGATTTCCGGAATATTCGACCGAACACCATTTCAAATTGTCATAGATCAAATTGAAAAGGAAACAAACTTCCGGCTTTTCTATGAGAAATCGTGGGTGGATTCAATGACGGTCACCGGAGAATTCTCAAACGCTTTGGTTCCGGATTTTATGAGACAAGTACTTAAGAACAGCAGGATTCAGTATTACATAGATAGCCTTAGAATAATTCTTACCAACAACGTACCTATCATTGAGGGCATTGATTTCAGGTTGGATCGTCCTGGTGAGCAAAAAAATTACAGTTTCATTCGTGAATTTCAAGTGACTGCCGAAGAGGCAACTGTAGAGCAAAAAATCTATGAAATCGGAAAAAAGGAATCTGTGGCCAGATCGGGTCTTGTGGCCTTAACGGGATATGTGAAAGACAAAAATAGCGACGAGCCGATTCCAGGCGCCTATGTCTACGTAGAGAACCCACTTAAAGGAATTACGACCAATACCTTCGGATTTTATACCATTTTCCTGAACCCAGGTGCTTACCTACTCAAGATTCAGTTTACCGGAATGAAGATGGAATCCAGGTCAATACTGCTTCACTCATCTGGAAAACTCGATGTCACTATGAACGAAGATATCATTTCGCTAAAAGAAGTGACGGTGGAATCTGAACGCGAAGCCAATATCAATGATGTTCAGATGGGTTCAGCGGTCCTGGAACTTCGAACCATGAAAACGGTTCCCAAGGTTTTTGGAGAAAACGATATTCTCAAACTCGCTGTTACGATGCCGGGTGTGAAAACGGTCGGAGAAGGTTCTGGAGCAATAAGTGTACGCGGAGGCAATACGGATCAGAACCTGATGATGATTAGTGATGCGCCTATTTATAACCCAAGTCATTTTCTGGGCTTCTTTTCTATTTTCAATGCTGATGCGTTGAAATCATCTGAACTCTCAAAGAGCAGTTTCCCAGTTCAATATGGCGGCCGCCTTTCTTCCGTACTTGATCTTCAATTGAAGGATGGTAACAAGAACAAATTGGTAGGACAAGGTGGGATTAGTCCGGTAACCGCACAACTAATGGTGGAGATTCCCATTGCCAAGGAGAAAACATCGGCCATTATCGGTGGAAGGTCAACTTACTCAGATTGGATTCTCAACACCTTGTCCCTGAAAAACCTGAAAAACAGTCAAGCCTCATTTTACGACTACTTCATTAAATTCAACCATCAGTTTAACGAAAACAACTCCATCTACTTCACCTATTACGGCAGCGAGGATAAATTCAAACTTACTTCCGACACCCTGTTTTCTTACGGAAACAAGGCACTCTCTCTCCAATGGAGGCACCAGTTTAAATCGAGAATGCAAAGTCTTGTCAGCCTGACAAACAGTAAGTACGATTACAACATCAAGTACGATCGTACGCCTGAGTCCGCCTTTAACCTGGGATTTGATTTACAGGAAACGGGCTTTAAATGGGATCTTCACATTTACCGCGATAAACACAAAATTGACTTTGGTGTTCAGTCCAAGCTTTACGATCTTCATCCCGGATACCTCTCTCCATTGGGGGCGAGCTCGACCGTCATTCCGCAGAATGTTCAGACACAGCATGGTATAGAGAACGCTGCTTATTTCGCTGACAACATTGAAATTACCCCCCGGTTTTCCGTCTATGTTGGGCTTCGTTATTCCTGGTTTACCTTTCTTGGGCCTTATAATGTTTCAACCTACATTCCGGGGGTTCCAAAAGACCCACTGACATTGACGGGCACGAACTCATATACCAATCGCCAGTCCATCATTACGTATCATGGTCCTGAAGTCAGGTTGTCTGCA
>JAYWDP010000482.1:0-3197 GCA_043779775.1 Cyclobacteriaceae bacterium | reverse complement strand
TATTAAATAGCCCCGTTTTTTATTATTCGTGACCAGTTTTGTATTTTGGTCAAACCCTTTAAGCATGGCGCAAGAATTCAGGAAACGGGAAGATGAAGAGGAGTTGATCAGGCGGTTTGAAGATACTATCAAAAAAAAGTCCAGTAAATTTTTTGATCTCGAGGCCTACGAGACCATCATTTATTACTATCTCGACCGTACTAAACACAAGAAAGCACTCCTCGCCGTTAATATGGCGATGGGACAATATCCCTATTCAACGGAATTAATTTCCGTGAAAGCCCAGATTCTTTCCAACCTGCAGGAATATGATGAGGCACTTGAGTTGCTGGACCAGGCACTGAATCTACATCCAACCGATTTGGAAATTTTACTTTCCATGGGCTCCATCTTCTCCTTGCAGGGAAAGCACGAGAAGGCAATTGCTTTATATGAGCAAGCTCTCACCGTCACTGATCAGGAAAAAGATGAAATATATTACAGCCTTGGCCTGGCCCATCAGAGCAAAGAGGATTATGACAAGGCAATCGAATGTTATAAAAAATCCGTAGAAGAAAATCTAAACCACGAAGGGTCTCTTTACGAACTTGCCTATTGTCTCGACATTGTGGGACAACTGGAAACCAGCTTATCCTATTACAAAAAATTTATTGACGAAGACCCCTTCTCTGCCCCAGCATGGTACAATCTTGGCATTGTATGCAATAAACTGGAGCGATATGAAGAAGCGATTGAGGCTTATGAATTTGCCATCGCCCTGGATGACACCTTTGCCTCAGCATGGTTTAATATGGGTAATTCTTTCATAAACAAGCAGGAGTTTACAAAAGCGCTTGATGCCTTCCGTAAAACTATCGACGTGGAAGGACCCAGCCCCGAAGTATATTGCTGTATGGGCGCTGCTTACGAAGGTCTTGAACAGTATGATCTAGGATTAAAATATTTTCAAAAGTCGACCAAACTAGACTCCCTGTATGATGAAGCATGGTTTGGTGCGGGCAGTTGTCTGGAAAAGCAGGAGAAGTGGTACCAGGCATTACATTTTTTTAATAAAGCCGTCAAGCTCAATTCGCAAAATGCTGATTACTGGAAAGCGGCGGCCCATGCAGAATTCAAAATTGGAAATACCATCTCGAGCATCAGCGCTTATGAAGAAGCCAGTCACCTGGGCCCGGAAGACAAAGAGATATGGTTGAACTGGTCATTCATTTATTATGACCGTGGAGAGTATGACAAAGCAGTTGATGTAGTGCTACAGGGAATGTCTGAAATTTCTGATGAGTCGGAATTCTTTTATCGTATCGCTGTTTATCTCATCGAAGCGGGCAAATTCAAAGAAGCCTTCAATTATCTGGAAAATGGTTTAATTTTGAATTTCGAAGGACACAAAGTTCTTTTTGATTTCTTCCAAAAGCCTGAAACGCAAAAGGCCTTGTATAAGATCATCGATCAATTTAGAAAAGAAAATCCCTCATGAATTACACTTTGAAGAACCTTCCTGAGCGCACGGTCAAGCCCAGGCAAATAGGATATACCATGGCCATGGACAAAGGCCTTAGCATTCGCCAGGCGGAGGATTTCGTTAGCACCTGCGCTGATCATGTAGACATCGTAAAGTTAGGTTGGGCTACCTCTTATGTAACCCCCCATCTGAAGGAAAAAATAAAAGTATACCAAGATGCAGGCCTTCCGTGCTATCTGGGGGGCACCCTATTCGAAGCCTTCATCATCCGTGATCAATTTGACGACTATCGTAAACTCCTCGACAAATACGATTTACAATTTGCAGAAGTATCCGACGGCTCCATTGATCTTGACCACGATAAGAAGTGTGATTACATTCAAAAACTGGTCAAGCAAGTAACGGTATTGTCGGAAGTTGGATCCAAGGATGCTGATAAAATTATTCCTCCCTACCAGTGGATCGAACTCATGCAAAAGGAACTGGAGGCAGGAGCCTGGAAAGTAATCGGTGAAGCCCGTGAAAGCGGAAACGTTGGACTATTCCGTTCTACAGGCGAAGTGCGATCGGGGCTAGTACAAGAAATTCTTACCAAGATTCCTTTTGAAAAAATAATTTGGGAGGCCCCTCAGAAGGCCCAGCAGGTTTGGTTTATCAAGCTCCTGGGAGCAAACGTGAACCTGGGCAATATTGCACCGGAAGAAATCATTCCTCTTGAGACTATCCGCCTCGGACTCCGCGGTGATACCTTTCTCCATTTTCTCGGACTGGAACGAAAGCGCGATAATAGCGCTCCACCCTTTCAAGTGGACTAATGCCTCACCAACAGGAACCTATTCTTCCTTAAATACAAGTGAATTGAGAAGAGCGAAAGATTATTTGATGCTGTATTTGAAAGGAGTAAGCATGGGCTGCGCCGACGTTATTCCGGGTGTCTCTGGTGGAACCGTAGCGTTTATCACCGGCATTTACGAAGAACTCATCAACTCAATCAAATCCATTGACCTGGATGCGTTCCGGCTTTTGTTCCGCTTTCAGTTAATTACTTTCTGGAAAAATATTAATGGAAATTTTCTGATCTCCATACTTGCCGGCATCGTAACAAGTCTTCTGTCACTCTCGAAGCTGATGACTTACCTCCTGGAAAATCACCCCATCTCCATCTGGTCATTCTTTTTTGGACTTATCCTGGTATCTTCTCCCCTTATCCTGCACGATATTAAAAGATGGAACTTTTTTACCGTTCTTTCATTTATTTTAGGTATTGCCATTGCCTACATGATTACGGTGCTGTCGCCAACCCAAACGCCTTCTAATCTGTTTTTCATTTTTTTCTGTGGCGCCCTGGCCATTTGCGCTATGATTCTGCCAGGAATTTCCGGTGCCTTTATTCTCTTGCTTATCGGTAAGTATGAGTATATGATTACGGCATTAATTAACTTTAACATTCCTGTGATCCTGGTCTTTGTTATGGGCTGCTTCCTCGGTCTTTTGGGATTCTCCCATGTGCTAAGTTGGATTCTTACACACTATCGCTTCCCCACCCTGGCAGTGCTGGCAGGCTTTATGATTGGCTCCTTGAATAAAGTATGGCCATGGAAAGAAGTAATTTCATTTCGCCTGGATCACGAAGGCCTGCAAGTACCCTCCTTTGACAAGAGCGTTTGGCCTGGGCGGTATTTGGAAGTTACGGGGCATGATCCTCAAATATTTTATTCTATTCTTTTTGCGTCCG
>JAYWDP010000481.1:0-9145 GCA_043779775.1 Cyclobacteriaceae bacterium | reverse complement strand
GGGTAAAAATTAATTGCGTCAATTTCGCAACAATAGGGTTAAAATCACCCTACCAGGTCATTTATTTTACCAAATTCGATTGATTTTAGTTCAAAAAGATAACCTTAACTAAAGCTTTAACTTCAAAAGCCAGTCCGTTTGAGCATCCTCTCCCATTTGGAAGATATGTTCTGAAAACCGGACAAATCCCCATTTTTTGTAAAAATTTTGGGCTTTTATATTATGTTCCCATACCCCCAGCCATAGCCATTCAAAGTTTTTCTTCCTGGAGTAATCAATTGAAAGTTGCATCAGCATGGCACCAACTTTTTTTCCCTGAAAATTTTTGGTCACATACAACCGATGTAATTCAATAGTATTAACCCCCAGGCGTGATTCAACTTCAGCCGTGCTCCGCAACTGCGAAAACCCAACAGCCTCCTCTCCTTCCCACGCGATATAACAAATGGCATTGGCCTCTTGTAATTCATGCTGAAACTGAAGAAGACTGTAATGGTCGCGGATGAATGCGTCCATATTCTCTTTTGTATTGGCTTCTCCAAAGGTATCGAGCTGAGTCTCGATGGCGATGCGCCTGAGCTCGGGCAAATCAACGTATCGCGCCGGACGAATCTCAATCATAGAGATTTTAAATCAGAACCAGGCAACTACTTACTTCTTTTCAACGAAATTCTGGAAGGTATATAATACACCCAATGAAAAGGCCTGACTATACTGAGCGCTGGCGTCCTGGTCATAGTCATATATCATGATTCCACCGAGACTTACGTTTAAATATTTATTGACCTTTGCAGTAAAGTTAATGTCCAGACGATGGTCTACTTTTTTCCATTCAAGTGTCTGATAGTTGGCAAACATCATGTATCGTGCCTTCAGATTGACATTGGTAGCAATATCCTTGTTAAAATCCGCTAACATTTGAAAAGCGTACCACTCAAATCGTGTGTTGCCGCCAACCGTTACACCATACGGTGCGACAGGATCCACGGTATTATACCGTCCGTCATTATTGCTAAGCATGGTAACACGAGGAGCAAAAGGAGAAAGCCTCAATTTAAAATAATCGACAGGATGATATTCAACACCCCAGGTCGCAGTAATGAAGGTTGGGGCAAAAGGATCAGATACAAGTATAGGCTGTTCGACACCATTGACATCTTTTACATACTTATATCCCCGTGCAAACTGTGAGATGACGTTAACCGCCACAAACATATCCCACTTTTCGTTTAGGCTGTGGCCATATTTGGTGTCGAGGAATATCCGGTCGAGGGTTTTGCGATACCCTTGCCCCTGGTTATTCACCATGCCATAGAGTAAATCAATTTCATTGTCCCAGGAAGTCTTTCCCTTTTTGTAATTGGCCTTGTAGTTAAGTAGGCCTGTGAAGCCAAATGAGTTTACTCCCCCTGCCTTCCAGTTGGAAGAAAAAGCTGTCTGGTTCACGTTAAGTCCAATGCGGAAAGATTTCTTCCAATTCGACGTAGAGTCCACAACCACTTTTTGAGCCATCAAATCAGGGCTCATGACGATCGTCAGAAGTACGAGGATGCTAGCGCGTCCATAGACTCTTACAGGATTATTTTTCATTGCAACAGTTTTTTCGGTTGCAAAAATACCTAAAACCCGGAACACCCCATCAAATATTATTCAATTTGATTTCAGCCAGCGCAACTTCTGTCAATGGCTTGGTAATAAACTTAATGACATAATTATTGTTGACGATCTTATCGATATCGCGCTTATTGTCCGAACTGGACAAGATAATGACTTTGCACCGGGTGCGGACCAACTCCTTTAGTTTTTCGAATTCGTATAAAAAAACAAATCCATCAACCACAGGCATATTGATGTCCAAAAAAATAATATTTGGGAGATCTTCTGAATTGTTCTGGTTTTCCGTGAGATAGTCGAGTGCAGACTTGCCTGAGTTTTTTACCTCCACACGTCTTGCAAATTTTGTAATCTCGATTATCCTTTTGCTAATAAAATTATCAGTGTCATTGTCATCCACTAGCATTACAAGATCAATAATTCTCACTTCGCCATCCGTCATCATTTTTTCTTCTTTACTTTCTGCCATCTTTATGAGCCCGCAAAATTATCTTTTTTATTCAATAAGAAAACTGCTGCAAAAAATAAACAGAATTTTGAGGTAAGGTATTGTGCAAAAATGACAAAAATCACACTCAGTGTGAGCGGACTCTTAACTTTTCCCCCACCGACAGGGAAAAGTCTTTCTTGTTGTTCCATTCCATCAATTCCTTAATGGTTACACCGTATTGTCTGGCAACACCGTAAAGAGTATCCGTTGATTTTACTTCATGAACCGACCCGCTTTTGCCCTCATCAATCTCTAGTGGTTCCATAGACTTATCTCCATCCTCCGCTTCAATTTTCTTTGAGGGGCCACCATCATTCTGGGCAGAAAACTTTTTATCCGTCCGCGCAAGGGGTTGGTCCCATGCAAATGATTCTGCCTCGTCCAATAAAACGATGGATCCATCATAAGAATCTTGTCCTCCAGGATTTTTCGCCCTCAGGTAAAGGGTATATCCCGCAACCAGTTTTGAATCCTGCTGAAGGCCATTAAACCTGACCAGTGACTTTTGCTGAACGCCAAATCGCTGGCTAACCGACCACAAATCTTCTCCCGGTTTTAACGTATAAAGATCTTCCGAAGCCCGCTTCTTTTTTTTATCCAGAAAATATAATTGACCAGCCCGAAGTGGTTTGTCGATAGACATTTCGTTAACCCTTAGAAATTTTTTCAAGCTCCTGTCCCCGCGTCGTGCAATTCCCGCGAGGCTTTCTCCTTTCATGGCAAGGATGACAAGGATCCCATTTATTTGAAGGCTTTCCTCAATGGCTAACTTTGGTTGCTCATTGTTAGTTTTTACTTTCGGAGAAGCAACGGCAAGTACGCTAAATTCAGCGCCACCTTCCCCTTTGGGTATCAGGAAAGCATACTCTTTGTCGGTGGGCACACGCGGTCCTTTTAACCATTTATTAAATTCTCGCAGTTGGGCTTCTTCAACAGAAACTTCATTTGCAATTTCCCGAGGCGATTTCCCTCCTGCGGTATATACATTGATTACTTCTACGGCGGCCTTGCCCTGCACGGCATTTTCGAAGGCGATCTTATGTGCCAGGTATTTTTTAACGTACCAATACGTATCGGTTGTAATTTCCATATGCCGGACGCCCAAATCTTTTTCTCCCACCGCGCGCATCACGCCCCCGGCTCCCATCTGATAAGCCTGTAATGCATAAAGCCAATTATTAAAATAATGATTGCTCTTCTTCAGATATTTCGCTGCTGCCTTGCTGGCGCTCGCAATATTCATGCGTTCATCCACCTCAGCATCCATTCGCAAACCCATCTCCCGGGCGCTGACTTCCAAAAACTGCCAGAAGCCCACGGCATTTGAAGGCGAAACTGCATCCGGCACCAATGCACTCTCCTGAAGGGAGAGATATTTGAAATCATCGGGAAGCCGTTCTTCGGCAAAAATTTTCTCAATGATCGGAAAATAGGTTTTGGCCCGCTCAACTTTAATATTGAAATGTCTGGGGCTTTGGGTAATGGCATCCACATCCTTTTGAATCTCGCGTCGCGCGTCATCACGGACGGTGAGGGTCATGCCGGCAAATTGCATTTTGTGCGGCACTTGCGGAGATTGGCCGAAGGCGGCAACTCCGCAAAAAATAAGTGCAGGAGTGAAAAATTTCATCTGTACCGTAAATATACGGGTATTCTGTTAAATTTTTCTCATCATCATAATTCCGTCCCGCAAAGGCAAAAGTAAATTTTCCACCCGATGGTCGGCTTTTACTTTGTCATTGAAAGCCTGGATTGCCTTCGTGTCCTTATCGGGTTTTGCCTCCAGCACTTTCCCGCTCCACAGTACATTGTCGGCAAGGATAAATGCCCCCGAAGGTACTTTATCAACGATAAGATCAAAATAGCGGGAATAATTCTCTTTATCGGCATCAATCCACACAAGATCAAAAGGTCCGGACAAAGCGGGAATTATCTCCAACGCATCACCAATCCTGAAATCCAACCGGTCATCCATTCCCGATTCCTCAAAATATTTCCGCACCCGTTCTTCCAGCTCTTCGTTAATGTCCAGGGTAATTAACTTGCCGCCAGGCGAAAGGCCTTCCGCCAGGCATAGCGCAGAATAGCCTGTATAAGTGCCAATTTCCAAAACCATTCGGGGGCGAATCATTTTACTGACCATCGACAGGAAGCGACCCTGCAAATGTCCGGAGAGCATTCGTGGCCTCAGGACCGTCTGGTACGTCTCATGATTTATCCGCTTCAAAAGTTCAGATTCCGGGACCGAATAGGTCTCCGAGTATTGATTGATTTCTGGCGGCAAAAAATCCATCGTGATCTCTTGAATTTAATAATATCAATTCCCTTATTTTGGCACCATCATCAGGCAGCTCATTTTTTCTTCGTCCAGCATGTCTCCGGCCATTTTTATAAGATCATCGGCTGTAGTTGCCTGAATTCTGGAAAAGATTTCTTCCAGAGATGGCACCTTGCCAAGATCCAGTAAGGTACGTCCCATCATAATCATAAAACTGATGTTGCTCTCCTCAGCCATGGCCACCTGACCCATGATCTGCTCTTTGGCAGAAGCCAGTTGCTTCACTCCTAATCTCTCTTCCCTAAGTTTCCGAAGCTCTTCACCCACCAATTTTATTCCCCGCGATAACTGGGAGGGTTCCGTTCCAAATGAAATGACAAATAATCCTGTATCGGTAAAGGGTACAAATTGTGATCCGATGGAGTACACAAATCCATGCTTCTCACGCAACGAAAGATTAAGGCGTGAATTCATTCCGGATCCCCCCAGGATATTGGTCAGTAAATAGAATGTATTACGCTTATTATCCATCAGCGAATATGAAGTGCGGCCGATGGCGCAACGTGCTTGCTTCACCGGCCGCTGTATCGTAACTTCCTTTGGGCGGTATCCACTAAATTTTCTCCTGACTGTCTGAGAAACAAGGCGCGGAATATGGCCCATGTATTTCTCTACCAGCCGCACAACCTCTTCCTGGGCGATATTGCCAACACAAGAGAAAACAATCTTCCGGGTATCAATATTCTTCTTGATGAAGTCGCGAAAATCAGCTCGCCTAAATGACTTGACGGTCTTTTCTGTTCCAAGGATATTCATACCCAGGGGATGCCCGGCATAGATGAGCGCGTCAAATTCATCCTGAAGTGTTCCTTCCGGATCGTCTTGATACATCGACATCTCTTCGAGGATCACGTTGCGTTCCCGTTCGAGCTGGTTGGAAGGAAAAATTGATTCAAAAGTTATATCGGTGAGTAATTCAACGGCTCTTTCAAAATAGTCGTCCCTCAAAGAAGCAAAGAATAGAATTTTCTCCTTGTCAGTAAACGCATTCAATTCTCCTCCCAAGGACTCCAGGCGATTTAAAATATGGAAGGCTTTCCTTTTGCGGGTACCTTTAAATGCCATGTGTTCCCAGAAATGGGCTATTCCCTGGTTTCCCAGAAATTCATCCCGGCTTCCAATGTCCAGCATGATGCCACAATGAACAATTTTGGTGGTGGTCACACGGTTGTGGACGACCCGTATTCCGTTCTTTAAAGTGTAAATGGAGTACTCTCTCATAATAAAAGCGCAAGTTAGCCCGATCCCGGAATTGTCTCAAGATGGATAGTATGACGGCGGCTTAACGGGTCTCAAGTTTAAGGTCTAAAGTTCAAGGTTTGCTGCGAGTTAACTTTGGACCTTGAACTTTGAACTATTTAATTTTCTGTGCGGGGTTACCGAACACGGTTTCACCGGCGGCAACAGATGCAATCACAACTGATCCCGCTCCAATTCTGGCACCCTTTCCAAGTACAACACCTGAAACGACAACCGAACCAGAGCCGATAAAGACTTCATCTTCAATGATAACGCCGGGATTTATTACGGACCCTGCCCCCACCTGAACAAAATCTCCCAGTACCGCTTCTGCTCCTACATGACTTTTGGCATGCAGCAAGCAGTGGTTCCCAATCTTGGATCCTGGGCCAGAGGTAAATCCAATATCAAAAAAATTACCATGGCCAATCTCGGCTTTAGGAGAAAGTTGGGCTTGTTTGTGTGTGGCATTCACTGGCTGTATATGCCGCCCCTCCTGTAGCATTTTTACAATACTTTTACGGAGCCTGTTGTCATCGATGGCAACAAAGGCTTCGCATTTTTTTCCAATCAATTTCAGAAAACCATCATCGTCTGTGCCGCCCAGGATGACCGCATCATCAATTTCCTTTGTATGCAATTTTTTGTCATCATCCAGGAAACCATAAATCACGATATCATTGCTTTCAAAAATTTCTTTGGCAATGCGGCCCAGGTAGTTAGCGCCAAATATTATAACAGGATTTTCCATGAAGTTTCAATTTATTTAAAGTTTGCAAAGGTAGGCCGATTCAAGGATTGGCCCAAGGGAGGGAGGAGGAGTAAGGGAGTAAGCAGTAAGTGGCCTCGCCCGCCGAAGCGCCTCGCGTAGGAGGGTAAGTAGTAAGGGGTTAGAGGTGTCTCGCCGTTGGTATCGGTGAAAGTGGAGTACAATTGACCACATTAACAACAGTGAAATTACAATCAAACCTATTTACTTTTAAGGCCTCAATTTTGTAAATTGGGGTAAGGCTAATTGTTAATTATTCTGAATAGAAATTTTAAATTTAGGCAATGGATTGTATCAGCTACTTTTTTATTTAGCCTGCAATTTCTCCAAGCCCAAAATCTCGTACTTAATCCAAGCTTCGAATCAGGAACTATTGATTGTGAACCCAATGGTTTTGCAAATTTCTTCCCTATCTGTGCCGAACATTGGTCCAGTCCAAACTCCGGAACTCCTGATGTTTACTCCACTTCTGGCAACCCAGTATGCTTTACAGTGATGCCCTATACCGGATTAGATCTTAATATTTATCAAGCCCACATGGGATCCCAGCTTCCAAGAACGGGAAAAAAATTTGCTGGAATTTTTACTTTCAGCCGAACGGTTTATAATCCTGCCTACCGGGAATACATACAAGGCCAGCTTAGCGAACCTCTGATTCCTGGAGAGTATTATTGCGCAAAGATGTATGTGTCGCGAGCAAGTTATCTTCAATATGCCAGTAGCAACATGGGTATTTATGTTGGCGATTTTATAAATATCGAGCCTTATTCCGATACTGCACTAAGGGTGCACCCTCAAGTAGTCTTTTCTCAAATAATTACGGAAGATCAACAATGGACTGAAATTTCGGGTACGTTCAGAGCAACAACTGCCGCCCAGTATGTAATTGTCGGAAATTTTTCAAAAGATAATGAAATGCAATGGCGTGATATGAATGGAGGAAAGCCTTCCCTGTTTAACTATCCACACGCCTATTATTATATTGACGATGTTTCTGTTGAAATTATTCCCCGTAAACTCACTTTCACGGGTGATCGTGTAATCTGTTCAGGTTCAACAACCGACTTGGTTGTAAAGGAAATTTTTGATCAGATTACCTGGACGTATGATGGCGATACGACAAGGGCCCTTTCCGAGATTAACTCTCTATCCATAAAACAAGTCAATAAAACCCGATACAGGGTTAGGGCGCTACGCTGCGGCAGGACGGTCATTGATACAATTTCTATCGGCGTTTATAAACTACCTAAAGTGGAACTCGGAAGAGATACAATGATATGTGCGAATACTATCCTTCGGCTTAATGCCGGGACAGATGGAAATAAAATTTTATGGCAGGACAATTCCACCAATCAATTTTTTAACGTTGCCAAGGCTGGAAATTATTTTGTTACAGTCACCAATCAATACAATTGCCAAAGTATTGATAAAATAAAAGTGTCGGTTAGAAATCCGCCGGCTGCAAATCTTGGAAAGGATACTGTCTTCTGTAATGCTTTCAACCCCTTGTTCGCAAGCAATGGAAATTCCTATCTATGGTCAACTGGGTCCTTAGACTCAACGCTCACCCCCTCGTTCTCCGGCACTTATTGGGTCACCATTCAAAATCAATGTGGCATTTCCAACGACACGATTCAGCTATTCTCCATGAAAGAAATTTTTATCCCTAACGTCATTACCCTCAACGGAGACATTCACAATGAGCAATTTCAAATCAAGGGTATTGGTGAGAATTACAAAGTTTCCTTAACCGTTATTGATAGGCTTGGTAAGGTATGGTATAGTAATGATGATTATAAGAACCAGTGGCCGTCTCCCGGGCAATGGCCTGAAGCGGGTACTTTATATTATTTAATTAATTTTTCTGGGTGCAGATCCTATAAAGGATGGTTGGAGGTGATTAGGTGAGTTAGTATGCTGTAATCGGTGTCTGTATGACAAAAGTATTTATTCACTTTTTTTCATTTCTTTCAATTTATCCTTCCAGGCCGGGTGCTTTCTTGGTTTGAGTAAGAAATCAATTCCAAAACGGATCTCAAAAGTGGAAGGATATGGATCAGGGCTTTGCCAGGTGTAATGATACAAGGTCTGAATGTTGCCTTTAAACCTTTCAGAATAATTGAATGCTTTGCCAACGCCGACCGCTGATGCATATACATTTTTGTTTAGGTTGCCATCTGCCGGAGGCGTCCAGGGTTTCCACAGCAAATGCTCTGCCTCGGCGCGGAGAAAGAAACCTTTGAAGGCGTTGTATTGAACAAAAACGGTTTGGCCGTTGAGGTTTCCAAAGTCATCGAAGGTCAATTTATTGGCATTCATTGAAAAACGGAAGACCCAACCAGCCCCCAGGGACCAATTACTGTTCAGTTTGTAATAAATCTGGGGAGATAACTCTAACCAGCCCTTGTTACGCGAAAAAGATTGCAAGGTAAGTCCCGGCACCATCCTTTCCCGCCAGCCCAGTCCTTTCATGGGGTTAGGGGGACGTTTGGGGAGATAACGCATATCGTGGACTTCGGAAAACTTTCTCCTGTATTTTTTTAAGTCCTTCATGGGAGCATCTACCTTGGTCTTGAAGGCGACTGTCTGATCATTTGCAATTTCTTTCACTTTACTCTCCATCTCAGTTTTGATAGCCATCTCATTTTTATATTGCTCCATCAATGCTTTCTGCCGCTTCATTTCGCCTTCCATG
>JAYWDP010000480.1:0-3201 GCA_043779775.1 Cyclobacteriaceae bacterium | reverse complement strand
GCTTGGGAATATTCGCTTTGCCAAACCGGGCCAGGATCGGACCCAGCAACATCACGGAACCCCTTAAGGAAGAAGCTTTTTTCCGATAGGAATCGGATTCAAGGTGCTGTGTGTTAATGGATGAGGCTGTGAACTTGTAGGAATGATTGGCAAGTTTTTCAACTTTGCATCCAAGGTTACTTAGTAACTCAATTAGTTTATTGACATCCAGAATATCGGGGATATTGTGGATAGTCACTGGCTCGGAGGTGAGCAGAGTGGCGCAGAGTATTTGTAACGCTTCGTTCTTGGCCCCCTGAGGAATGATTTCCCCTTTCAGTCGCTGGCCACCTTTGATCCGAAAGGAACTCATTGGTCTCTTCTGCGGTGCGGATTAAAACGTTGCTTAAAGGGTCGACCGCCTCCTCCGCCACCGCCTCCACGGCGCTGCTGATTTGGGGGGCCTTGAGGACGCGGATTTTTGCGCTCGCGATAAAGTTTTTCAAAGAGATTGTCTTCACGCACTTTGTCGAGATTCATCGACAACTTTCCGTCTGACATTAGCTGGATGTCTCTCAGGATGACCGAGTCATCCAGTATTTCCTTATTCCAATTTCCGTAAAAGGTCTTCATAAGCTTACCGAGATAGATGACGGCATCTTCACGCTCCTGGGGATCCTCTTTTTTCAAGGCCTCTTTAACGAGCCGCTCGATATTCTTTCCATAATGCTTAAAGCGGACATTACTTTGAGGGTAAGGTACGTGCATCGGCTTCTTGGAGAGGATGTCTTTTTCAGGTGGGTTAAAAGGATTATTTACATCCAGGTTGAAGTCTGCGATGATAAAAAGGTCATCCCACAGCCTTTGCGGGTTTTCTATTGATTCCCTGACGGTAGGATTGAGCTGTTTGATCAATTCAATCAGGGTGTAGGCGAGTTCTGTACGTTTTTCTTTATCTGGGACGGTACGGATATAATCTACCAGTTTCTGAACGTTCCGGCCATATTCTTTTAGAATGATATGGGGACGTTGTGAATTTAACTCTAAGTTCATTGAGTGGTTATAGTAAAATTTATGATTTGGGTTTCTTGCCGTTTGAGGAGGCAATTCCCTAATTCTCGTGAATTTTCAGTTTAGCAAAACTAAGCAATAACGTCTTCTCCCCAAAATCGTCGAAATTGATCTTCGCTTTGCGGTCGGCACCGGATTCATCCAGTTTTATGACCTGCCCGAAGCCAAACTTGGGGTGCTCCACTTTCATACCTTCCTTAAGCGTTGAGGTATCACTGGGCATAAAGTCGGGGGTGGGCTTGTATTGGGTGGCCTTCGGCGCCGGCTGTGTGCTGATGGTTTTCTTCATTCCGGTGACGAAACTCCGGGCAAACTGACTGTTCGAAGGCATGGAGTCGATGCCAGAATACTTGGTACTTACTTTGACATAATTCGCATCAACATCATCCAGAAAACGGCTGGGCTCGCAGTTCTTTAGACGCCCAAAACGGTAGCGGGTGAGGGCATAGGAGAGAAATAACCGCTTCTGAGCGCGTGTGATGGCAACATAAAACAGTCGGCGCTCTTCTTCCAGTTCTGCACGGCTGCTCAGCATCATTTGAGAGGGAAATAAATCTTCCTCCATCCCTACGACATACACATATCGGAACTCCAAACCTTTCGCCATGTGGATCGTCATGAGGGTCACTTTCTCAGGGTCTTTGTCTTTGTCCTCATCCTGGCCGGTGATCAATGACACTTCCTGAAGAAACGCTCCAAGTCCTTTATCTTCCCTTTCAGGATCATCGGTAAATTCTTTAATGGCATTCAATAATTCCTGCACGTTTTCATATCGATTTAAACCCTCAACGGTCTTGTCAATGTATAGTTCTTTGAGAAGGCCCGACCCTTTGGCAATTTCTGAGGCAGCCTCATAAGCATCCTTTCGTTGTATCTCCAGCTCGAACCTCTTGATCATGGATACGAAATCATCAATCTGACCTGATGATCTTCCGCCCAGAAACGAAGCAGCATGCTGCAATACTTCCCATATGGAGATCGCGTGATCATTGGCTGCAACAATAATCTTGTCAACGGTACTGTCGCCAATGCCGCGCTTGGGCAAATTGATTATCCTCCTGAAAGAAGCTTCATCCTGCTGGTTGATTGAAAAGCGCAAGTAGGCGAGAAGGTCTTTTATTTCCTTTCGTTGATAAAAGGAGAGGCCCCCCACGACCTTGTATTTAATGTTCATCCGGCGCAAGGCTTCTTCAAGGGCACGGCTTTGGCTGTTAGTGCGGTATAGGATGACGAAGTCACTGAACTTGAGCTGGTGCTGCATCTTCTCTTCAAAGATGGAAGTAGCTACCAGTTTTCCCTCTTCGTTGTCTGACACTGCCTTGATCAATTCAATCAGGTTGCCATCTTCATTCGAAGTCCATACTTCTTTAGGAATCTGTGCTTTGTTTTTGGCGATGACGGAGTTAGCGGCGTGAACTATATTTTGAGTAGAACGATAATTCTGTTCGAGTTTAATGATCCGCAGGTCCGGATAGTCTTTTTCAAAGTTGAGAATATTGCTGATGTCAGCGCCCCGAAAGGCATAGATGCTTTGTGCATCGTCACCCACCACGCAGATATTCTGCTGTACGGAGGCAAGTTTTCGGATGATGAAATACTGACACAGGTTTGTGTCTTGAAACTCGTCGACCAAAATATATTGAATGCGGTGCTGATACTTGTTTAGCACTTCGAGGTGCTCCTTAAAAAGTTTGTCCGTATTGAACAACAAGTCGTCAAAGTCCATGGCCCCGGACTTGAAACAACGAAGGGCGTAGTTTTTGTAGATGTTGCCGATTTCAGGGCGCATATTGGCAGCATCGTCACCCATGAGCAAAGGGTTGCTAATATATTCCTGCCAGGATACCAGCCTGTTCTTGGCTCCGGAAATCCTGTTAAAGACAATATTGGCTTTATACTGTGTTTCGTCCAGTTTCATTTCTTTTACTACTTGCTTGATCAGGGACTTGGAATCATCTGTATCATAAATCGTAAAACTGTTGGGGTACCCGATGTGATGGGCTTCGGCCCGCAGGATACGCGCAAAGACAGAGTGAAATGTCCCCATCCAAAGATTCCGGGCATCATGGCCTACAACGGATTCCACCCGGTCGCGCATCTCACGCGAAGCTTTGTTGGTGAAGGTCAATGCCATGATATTGAAGGGATCAA
>JAYWDP010000479.1:0-9150 GCA_043779775.1 Cyclobacteriaceae bacterium | reverse complement strand
CGCCGACTATAACGATTCCCAAGGGTATCCGGCTCGTGGACGCGTCTCCAAGAGACAGGGCAATGGGCAATGAACCCAGGGCCATGGCAAGGCTAGTCATCAGGATGGGACGCAGCCGCAATCGGGAGGCTTCCAGTACGGCTTGTATTTTTGGGAGCCCTTCCTCACGCTTTTTATTGGCAAATTCCACGATCAAAATTCCATTTTTTGTGACAAGCCCAATCAGCATGATCATTCCGATCTCAGAAAAAATATTGAGAGTTTGCTTGAACAGGTACAATGAAATGAATGCACCGCAGATCGCCAAAGGTACCGTAAACATGATAATCAGCGGGTCAACAAAACTTTCAAACTGGGCCGCAAGGATTAGATAAATGAGAATAAGGGCGAGGATAAATGCGAAAGATGTATTACTGGAACTTTCAGCAAAATCCCGGGAGGAACCGGACAAAGAAGTGGTAAAAGTGTCATCCAGATTCCTGGCGGAAATCCCCTCCATAACTTTAATGCCATCGCCAATGGTTTTGCCAGGTGCCAATCCTGCTGAAATGGTCGCGGACTTATAGCGATTGAAATGGTAAAGAGAAGGAGGTGTGGTGGACTCTTCAATAGAGACTACATTGTCAATTGAAACAAGCTCACCGGATCTGGTGCGCACGTACAACTTCTTCAAATCGTCAGGATCATCACGGTTGATGCGCGTCACCTGGCCCATGACCTGATATTGCTTGCCATCTTTCGTGAAGTAACCAAAACGGAGGTTGCTATAGGCAAGCTGCAGCGTTTGGGAAATATCCTGAACACTAATGCCCAGTTGGGTTGCTTTGAGCCGGTTGATCTGGACTTTTAATTCGGGCTTATTGAATTTCAAATCAATGTCAACCCCCTGCAACGTCGGATTACTGTTTGCCTCGTCAAGGAACTTGGGGAGTACTTCCTTCAGTTTTTCAAAATTATTATTCTGGATTACGAACTGTACAGGCAATCCTCCTCTGCGATTTACAGAGATCGTCTGTTCCTGAATGGGAAAGGCACGCCCCTCCTGAAAGCGACCCATATTGCGGGCAGTCATATCCACTATTTGTTGCTGCGATCGCTTTCGGTACTTGGGATCTACCAGGGAGACACGGACCATCCCGGTATTGACTGAGCCAGAACCTGTGAAACCAGGGGCCGTGATGGATAAGGCGGTCTTATATTCAGGAACGGAATCCATAATGAATTTTGCAACCTTATCGACATACCTATCCATGTAGTCATAGGAAGTGCCTTCAGGCCCTGACATCTGAAGTCGAAATTGATTTCGGTCTTCCAGGGGAGCCAGCTCGGATTGAATGTTACTTCCAATAATATATGCTATAGCAACGCACACAACGATAATGGCAAATGCTGCCCCTCTCACATTCATGAAGGAACGCAGCATCCTTGAATATACATTTTCCATGCCGGTGAAGAACGGCTCGGTGGCTTTGTAAAATCTTGAGTGACCTCCATGTTTGCGTGTAAGCAATACACTCAATACGGGCGTGAGGGTCAATGAAACAAATGCGGAGACCAACACAGCACCAGCCACAACGATTCCAAATTCTCTGAACAATCTCCCCACGAAGCCTTCCAGAAAAACAATGGGTAGAAAAACCACCGCCAGGGTGATCGAAGTTGAGATAACGGCAAAAAATATTTCTTTCGATCCTTCACGGGCTGCCTGATATTTATTCATCCCTGCCTCCAGTTTCTTAAATATATTTTCCGTCACCACAATACCATCATCCACGACGAGTCCCGTGGCCAGCACAATGCCAAGCATGGTGAGTACATTAATGGAGAAGCCCAGCAAATACATGATGAAGAATGTAGCAATAAGTGAAACAGGAATATCGATCAGCGGGCGTACCGCAATCAGGAAATCACGAAAGAAAAGATAGATAATCAACACCACGAGCAGGATGGAAATCATCAGGGTCTCCTGAACTTCTGATATGGACCGCTTGATAAAGTAAGTCTGGTCTAATAGAATATTGGTTTTGATGTCAGCGGGGACTTCCTTTTTTATTTGCTCATAGCGCTTATTAAATTCATTTGAAATGGCTACATAATTGGAGCCAGGGAGAGGGGATATGGCAAGACCAACCATCGCAATTCGGCTTTCCCGTAAAATAGATTCTTCATTTTCCGGACCAAGCAAAGCTTCACCAATGTCTTTGAGGCGAATGTCCCCGTCACTCGTGGAGCGGATGAGCACGTTGTTAAACTCTTCTTCCGTGTAAAGACGACCGAATGTTCTTACACTTAGCTCAGTAGCATCACCTGCAATTTTACCGGAAGGAAGTTCAACATTTTCCCTGTTTAACGCCTGTTGTACGTCCAGGGCAGTCAGGTTATAGGCGCCCAGCTTTGCCGGGTCGATCCAGATGCGCATGGCATATTTTTTCTCACCCCATACCATTATGCTGCTCACGCCCGGGATGGTCTGGAGGCGTTCGACCAGTACGTTGTTGGCGTACTCGGTCAGTTGAAGGTGATTCCGGGTGTCACTTTGTACCGTCATGGAAATAATCACATCACCGCCGGCATCTGCTTTTGATACCACAGGCGGCGCCGTTAAATCCTGGGGAAGTGAGCGTGTGGCTTGTGAAACCTTGTCGCGCACATCATTGGCAGCAGCCTCCAGGTCTACCCCCAATTCAAATTCAATGTTGATACTGCTGGTACCTACACTCGAGTTTGATGAAATATTTTTTATGCCCGCGATTCCGTTAATGGATTTTTCCAGCGGCTCGGTGATCTGCGATTCGATAATGTCCGCGTTGGCACCGGAATAGGTAGTGCGCACATTGATGTTTGGGGGGTCAATGGCAGGATAATCACGGACACCCAGAAATGTAAATCCGATGGCGCCAAACAATACAATGATGATATTCATCACGAAAGTGAGAATGGGGCGCCGGATACTTAGTTCTGAAATATTCATTAGAATTTCCCTTTAATGTAAACGATTCACTTTGGAGATCTTGATTTTTGCATTGGGCCGCACCGCCATCAGTCCGGTGGTAATAATGGTGTCCCCGGCATGCAGCCCTTTAGTAATCTGAACATACGCTGAATCGCGCAGGCCCGTTTCAACAACGGCAAACTGTGCACTGTCTTTTCTTAAAATAATCAACTGTTTGTTGCGTGCCTGAGGGATGATTGCCTGGGAAGGGACCATCAGCGCCACACTGTCCTGACCGAGTTGCAAATTTACTTTTGCAAAAATTCCTGGAACAAGTTCCGAATCATTTCCGGATACCAGGGCGCGAATTTTCAGTGTGCGGGTATTCTGATCTACATTTCCCTCCGTGGCCAGGACCACGGCCATATGGGTTTTTTTTCCACCGTCAACCTTGAATTTTACAACATATCCATTGAATATACTCTTAGCATACTTTTCAGGAACGGAAAACTCAAGCTTAAGTTTCTTTATGTCGCGCAAGGTCGTAATAATATCAGCCGGTGAAAGATAAGCCCCCAGGCTCACATTGCGCAAGCCGATTTGTCCTTCATAGGGTGCCCTGATTTCTGTTTTTGAAATGGAAATTTTGATAGTCTGAATATCCGCTTTCAGATTATCAACATTCAACGCGCTCAGCTCAAAATCCTGCTGACTAATGCCGTTGATGGCCAGCAGTTCACGCTGACGCTGGACGCTCTTAATGGCAATTTCAAGCTGGACCTGGAGTTTTCTCAATTGGGCCTGGAGGTCCTGATCAAATAATTTTACCAGCAAAAATCCGGTGGGCACAATAGTGCCTTCATTGAAATTGAGTTGGGTGATCCGGCCACTTACTTCGCATCGAATCGTGGTTGTTTCAGAGGGAAGAAGGGTCCCCGACACCTCGACATCTTCACTTACCGAACTCGGCTGAACCACAAAGCCCTCCACCATGAGCGGCCCTCGCTGACGTTGACTTGCAGCACTTCCTGTCCCGCTTTTTTTTGACTGACAGCCGGAGAGCATCCCTGTGGCGACTACCCCAAATACTATTAAATTCCTTACCCAATGCATAAAAGTGATTTCTAAGGTGCAAAGTTGCCCTCTAAACAGTTTAAAATCCCATTTCGGTTCAAAAAAATGGCAGACGGTCATTTGAGAAGGGTTTCGGTAGGATTAACTGGCGAAAAGACCATAAGCGAAGCAATTTATCTCGGAGAGGTCATTGGGCAAAAGACGCAACTACCAACCAGAGAGATAAAAGGATCTTCATGTATTATTTATAATCTAAGAATGACTGTTTAGCGTTTTTAGACAACCGCTTTGCCCGAATTATTCCCTTAGAATCAAATTCCTTTACGACAGGGTAGATTTGTAGATTTAGGAATCGGGATTAACTTTGCAGTCCATTTTAGTTTAAAGTTTAAAGTTTAAGGTTCAAAGTTGCAGGTTGAGGCCAGATGTTTGGGTTTAAACCTTAGACCTGAAACCTTGAACCAAAATAAGCGGGAGTAGCTCAGTTGGTAGAGCACGACCTTGCCAAGGTCGGGGTCGCGAGTTCGAGTCTCGTTTCCCGCTCAGAAATATTTGGCGATTGGGTGATTTGGAGACGGGTTCTTCAAATCACTTGGTTTTTTTAAGGAGATTGTCAGGTTTTCAGTTGAAGTTATTCTTGAATTGTGATAGTTGTTTTTCAATATTCACGTTCAATTTTGGAATTTTGAATAGCGATGAACTGAGACAACGGACGATGAAATTTGCCCTTCAAGTGATTGGGTTTGTGCGATCACTGCCTTTTGGAACGGAAGGACAAGTATTGGGGAAACAACTTCTAAGGTCTGCAACATCGGTTATATATCTTTTCCGCCTCCAGAAAGACCACTCGCGAAAACCTAAAATCACTAAATCACTAAATCACTAAATGAAGCCCTGCCCGGGTGGTGGAACTGGTAGACACGCAGGACTTAAAATCCTGTGACCCTTAAAGGTTGTACGGGTTCAACTCCCGTCCCGGGTACAAAGTTATTTGGTGATTTGGTGACTTGGTGACTTGTTATATTTTCTTCGGCGGATAGCTACGACTTACTCCGATTCTTTGGAAGTTCGGGGACTGACCCGGTCATCGTCAACCACAAGGGGGGAGTACTATTTGTTTGTCACTATTTCCGGAGACTGGTGGCAGTGCCAGCCACAAACTGTTTTTGGATTCTTCTCCGGTTTCATAACGGGGCTTCCCAAACTTATGCATGATGGAGTTGATGGAAAACGTGATGTGATAAAGAATCACCGTACTTAAAACCCATAAATCTTCATGGAGTGAGGATCCTGGGTTGTATCACTATGGTGATGATGACGATGGATCCGAATACAAAAGTAAAATATTCTGCTCAATTGTGGGTTTACCATGCTGGAAGGCTCCTTTATACGAACATATGTAAGCCTTTGAATCAAACTTTTTTGAGAAGAAAGACAGTCTTTTCAGTTACCTTTGTGTTGAATTATGAACCAGTCTCAGACCATAGCACTCTACCAACCCACGTTGCAGTCGATCGCCTACAACCTGGTTCGCTGCAAGGCGGATGCGGAGGATATTGTGCAAGAGACTTTTTTGAAATGGCTGAGCATTGATTCAGAAAAGATTCAAAACACCAAAGCGTATCTGATCAAGGCGGTGACGAATAATTGTCTTAACCACATCAACTCTTTGCGGAAGAAGAAGGAAGAATATCTCGACACCATCAACGTGTCGGAGTTTTTGCATCGCTTTAAAGAAAACAACTTCGCGCACCTTGATTTGGAGGCCGATCTCAATAAAGCGTTCAAGGTGATTCTCACGAAACTGGAGCCTCTCGAAAGGGCCGTTTATCTACTGAAAGAAGTTTTTGATTTTGATTACGATACCCTTCAGGAAACGCTCAATAAAAAGAAAGATTATTGCCGTCAATTGGTCTGCAGGGCCAAAAAGAAGTTAAGTGAAGAAAGCTCTAAAATTCATTTTGACCTTCCTGATGTATCCCAGCTCATGGTCAGTTTTCGCAAGGCTTGTGACATGGGAAATCCTGCTGAACTGGTCCAGGACCTCAAAAAAGATATTTCTGCCGACCTTCAGAAGAAAACCTGAAAATAAATTGGTGATTCTGTCACAAATACGGCAGAACCTTGTCTTACAGGGACAGTCCATATTGGACTGTGTTTGATTAACCTAAACCTGGAATTAAAATGTTTATTATTCTTGGATTTTTTATAGCGCACTGGTACCTCTCTCTTTTCTTCCAGACGTTCTTTTTACATAGGTATGCGGCCCACAAGGCATTTACCATGAGCCCTTTTATGGAAAAGGTATTCTTCGTTCTTACATGGATATTCCAGGGGTCAAATTACTTGAGCGCATTCGGGTATGGTACTATGCACCGCATGCATCACGCCTATGCAGACACGGAAGATGATCCGCACTCACCGAAGTATGATGAGACGATCTGGAAGATGATGTGGAAAACCAGAACGATTTATTCTTCGATCGCCAACAAGACATTGGTTCCTGACAAACGATTCACGGAAGGTGTCCCGCAATGGACTGCTTTTGACAAGTTTGCACGGTCGTGGCCGTCAAGGCTGCTATGGGGTGCGTTCTATGTGTTTATCTACTGGCAATTTGCTACGGTGTGGTGGTTATGGCTGTTGTTGCCGATCCACTTTTTGATGAGTCCCATTCATGGCGCTGTCATCAACTGGTTTGCCCATAAATACGGATACCGTAACTTTGAAGTGGGCGACACTTCCAGAAATTTTCTGCCTGTTGATTTTCTGATGATGGGCGAAAGCTATCATAACAATCATCACAAAAATAGCTCACGTGCTAACTTCGGTGGTATTCGCTGGCATGAGCTTGATCCTACGTATCAGATCATTAAGTTGCTGAACAAGCTGGGTGTGATACAGATAGCGAAGCAGAAAGAACTGCAAGTGGAAAGCATACAGAGGGCCGCTTAGCCGCGGAAATCCTGATGAAATTTTAAAAAACCCCGTTAGCGGGGTTTTTTGCTATAGAAAATTGTTGCCAATTTATTTCTGGCACAGTGCTGTTAAAAAAGACTTTGTAAATTGATTCGGTGATACTGGATTCTGGTTGCTTGGACAACAGATTGGTGTGTATTATAATTAAGACTGTAATGTGCCAGCAACAAACGACCAGAATCAAGAATCTTTTTTTTAACATAACCATGTCTGATCAAACAAACATCCGTCCCGGCCGAAGAGAAGATCTTCCTCATGTTCTTGCGTTAATCAAAGAATTAGCTGAGTATGAACGGGCATTGCATGAAGTAATTAATACGGTTGAGCAGTTGGAAAAGGATGGTTTTGGTTCTCAACCCATCTTTGGATTTATGGTAGCTGAAAATGCGAATGGAATCGTCGGACTCTCACTGTATTACTGGCGGTACTCAACCTGGAAAGGGAAACGTCTTTACCTGGAAGACATTATTGTTACCGGGAAAGAGCGCGGCAAGGGCATTGGTAAGCTTCTCTTTGACCATACCATGCGAAAGACCCAGGAGGAGAATTGCTCTGGTATGATGTGGCAGGTGCTGGAATGGAACAAACCGGCTATCAACTTTTATAAAAAATACGGTGCGAAGCTGGATGATGAGTGGACTAATGGCACGCTGGAGCGGGAACAGATTGAAAGGCTACTAAACAATTGATTTGCCATCCCCAGGTATTTTTTTGTTCGCCATTGTACCAGAGATGTTCGCCAAACAGATTGTCGTTTTCATCGATGAGTCGTTGCATATTCATTTTCCCTGATTTTCAGACTTCTTCCAATAAGGTCCGGAAAGAAACAACACGCTCTCCAAACCTTTTTTGCACATCTTCACGCAGAGCAGGAGCAAAATTTTCAAGATATTTTTCGATCTGGTCCAGCGACACTGCAGAATATTGAACGGCATAGGAAACTGTGCCTTCGTCCTCAGAAGCAAGCACTTTATACAGTCTGTGTCCCACAAACATCTCGGTGCGGAGGACCTCAGGGATATGGGTTTCCTTCATCCAGAGCAACCACTCCAGTTCGATTGCCTTATCGACTCCGGAGGTAACATTGTAAATCAGCATAACCAAAATTACCGATCATGCCTGCGATAACCAATGGATATTAATGGATTTTCTCAAGTGTTAAAGAAGACGGAAGACTTACTTTCTTTGCTTCAAATTTTGTTGCTGACCTAACACTAAAGCAATTAATACCAGCATCGTACCGATCACAGTAAATACTGAGAAAGGCTCGTGGAGGAGCAGGGTAGCGAATATCAATCCGAAAATAGGACAAAGAAAAAGCCATATTGAAGCTTTCACTGCATCGGATTTAAGAAGATATAACCATAACTGAACGGCGCCAATCGACACCGGAATTACTAACAATGGTCTACATTTTTATTGAAAGCGGCTTAGGGAGCAACGTAAGCCCGAAGGTATTCAAAGTAAGTGCTCAGATTCCCGTTTTCTGTAAGTGTCCCCCGACCCACAATTTTTTCGGGATCCTCTACCAACAATGGTTTTAATATCCGGTCGATGAGGTCCCTTCCAAATTCTTCCGACGCGCTGCGTGGTAATTCACAGGGGAGGTTGTCAATGGCCATTACGGTAATAAAATGATTATTGCTCAATGGTGAATGAAGTGAGTCGGTTGCGGGGTCGTAATCATAAAGCGGGTCAACAATGGAGGTGGCTCTTTTAGTGCTGGGAATTGATCCGTTGATATCGCATGTAATGTCAGCAATGACTTTAATTTTGAAATCTGCTGCACGCATTTCGACCTGACTAAAAAGGTTGGGTGCCTTGGGGTTCCAATAAGCGCCAGCCAAAAGGATATCGGTCACTTTGGTGTATTCGTTGAATAACGAACTGTAGCATTCAGGGTGGAGATGAAATTCTTCACGGTTAAAGTGCCCTCCTTCTTTACGTACATGATATTCGACACTGCTAAGTTGTACGTATACGGGTTCGTTGAAGGTCTTGTTGAGAAAATCCTGTGGACTTACTTTTCTGATGCCAGCGGTGTCCAGGGTTTCCATAGCGCCCTTGCCGACACGGCCGGCTCCGGTCAGAATGATTTTAACCGGTGGCAATTGGACTTTCCTTAATTCAAGCTTTAGGTCGTTTATGTCAAAGCACTCAAAAGC
>JAYWDP010000478.1:0-9164 GCA_043779775.1 Cyclobacteriaceae bacterium | reverse complement strand
AATTATATTGACAATCAGGAAGAACACCACCGCTACAAGTCTATCATAGATGAATACAATGAACTTGTAAATGATAAATCAGGACAAACAACTAAACACTCATGATTTTTTCTTTTATTGCCACACTTTTGAATCGCCATCTATGAAGACCATTGATGTTTGCCTGAGTCCTGAATTGATGCATTTGTACGAAGTCCATGACCGCACCGTGGTTGTGGTGGACATCCTGCGAGCAACTTCCTGCATGGTGACGGCCTTTGCCAATGGCGTTGAATCCATTACCCCTTTTGCCAACCTGGAAATATGCAGGTCCATGAAATCGAAAGGATACATCACCGCCGGTGAGCGCGACGGAAAAAAAGTGGAGGGCTTTGACAAGGGCAATTCACCTTTTGAATATACCGCCGACCAGGTAAGAGGAAAAAAAATTGCTTTCACCACCACCAACGGCACCCGGGCCATTGAAAAATCAAAGGAGGCCAAAGAAGTCATTATCGGTTCATTTCTAAACCTTTCTTCCGTTGCCAGACATGTGCTCCTGAATGAGAATAACATCCTGGTAGTTTGCGCCGGCTGGAAGGGAAAAGTGAACCTGGAAGACACACTGTTTGCCGGGGCATTGGTGAATGCGCTCAAAGACCACATCGAGCCAGACTGCGATGCTCCTCTGGCGGCGCAACATCTATATAACCTGGCCAAGAGTGACATGGTGAAGTTTCTCAGTAACTCCTCACATGTCAAGCGCCTGAACCGGTTGAATATTCAAAAAGACATTGAATACTGTTTGACCCCGGATCAATATAAAGTATTGCCAAAATTGAAGGGTGGGGTGCTATTGGCCTAATGCCAACGAATTATTATCTCATCGCACTAGAGCTTGTAAAAAAACAGATAGAGGACTGCAGGATATTTCATTTTAACTTGGGATTCCGATGGTGTCGGTCTTTATCGCGCAGAGTTTTGTTTTCCAGATTTCGCTGGAAAGCTTCGGTTAGATTGACCCCTGTTTGATTGGCCAAACAAATCAGTACCCACAGTACGTCCGCCATCTCATCTCCAAGATCCTTGCCCTTGTCCGATTCCTTTTCGGACTGCTCACCGTAACGCCGGGCCATGATGCGAGCCACTTCACCTACTTCTTCCGTGAGCATGGCCATGTTGGTCAATTCACTAAAGTATCTAACGCCTTGGGATTTGATCCACTCGTCAACCTGTGTTTGAGTCTCTTGCAATGTCATAAGATGCTACTTTACTCCTTACTACCTTTACTCCTTACTACCTTTACTACTTACTACTCACTCCTCATTTCCCTTCTATTTCCTCAAAATCAATATCCATCACCTCATAATTCTTCCACCCCTGAAAGTCAAAGTGCCACCATTCAGAACCATTGACCTTAAAGCCATTCACTTTCATCACCCGAATGATTAAATCGCGGTTCTTTTTTATCTCCGGGTCGGTCATCGGGGTTGATGGCCAGGCCTCTTTGCGGAAGGAGTCAAATTCGGTCGGCATTTTCAACTCTGCTTTTGTTTTCAAATCAACAAGGGTCATGTCCAGTGCGCACCCCCGGTTATGCCGGGAGCCGCGGTAAGGCGACGCCACATAGGTAGTGTCGTGATAGACTTCGTAGAACTTAACGGTGGCTGAATAGGGCCGATAGGCATCATAGATTTTAATACCCAAACCCAATTTGTTGAATTCAGCTTGTGCTTTTTTCAGGGCTTCCGCCACCGATTTTCTGGAATAGGCCTTCGAAAAGTTATAGACTTTTTGCTTTACGAAATTGTTCGTGGTGGCATAACGGATATCAAGGACAATGTTAGGAATGAATATTTCCAGATCAATCAATTCCTTTTCCGGGTGGGCCGTCAGACTCGCCTTGTACTCTGTGTAGTTAGAAACTTTAAGGCCATATTTGTATTGCGCCTGCGAAAGGAATGGAATAAGGAGGAAAATTATGACCCACTTTTTCATTTTTAACTTTCAACTCGTTACCAATATCCAATGAATATACTGAAAAGCAAGATGCTAATGAATAGTGAAGAATTGAATTAAGTTGAAGAAGCGGCTGGTAATCCAACGACTTCTTATTCATAAAATCAAAAAACATATTTTAAGTTGACCCCACCAAAATAGTTGATATCCTTTGGCCCTGGCAAGTATGCGTCCGGCAATTGGTTAACAAATACCATTTGATAATACTGCACACTGGTTATGTTGTTGACGCCAATGTAAGCATCCATATCAAAATGATTGCTCAATACTTTTCGGAATCCAACTTTTGCGTTGAGGAGTCCAAACGCGCCTGCCCTGTTGAGTCCATCGGGTGTATACGGCATACCATCCCTGAAGAGGTAGACGAAATTTCCATAAAGCCCGGTTTGCGTTTGAAAGTCAACTCCGCCATTGGCTGTAACTTTGGGTACCCCCGCCACGGCATTACCCGTATAATCGGCCGGCGGAACTGAGATATTATTCTGGAAGGTCACACCGTTGTATTTATAGTCAGAATACGTCATGTTGGCGAATGGTCTGACCATTTTGAAGAAACCGTGATCCGATTGGATCAACATATATTTGGCTGAGACTTCCAATCCCTTGTTATCATAACTGCCGCTGTTGACAACATAACTGTACAGTGTGGCCGTTCCTGATGCGTTGGGCACACCCACCAATGTCATTTTATCGGAGAAGGTTGCATTGAAAAGTGCTACTTCATACACCAGTTTATCCTTCAACAAACTCCCCTTGGTTCCCACTTCATATTGTATTCCCTTTTCCGGATGCAAGCCTGTGTTGACAGTTCCAGCAAGTGGTGTATAAATGCTTGAGGATACGGGAGCCTTATATGCCTTGCTGTAGGAAAAATATACCGACGAACGGCTGCTGAAAACCTTATTCAGCGCCAGGTGTGGTGACAGCATATTTTGGTAAGAAGTCTCATAGGTAGTCGGTACAGTGTTGCCGGGAACATTGTTAGCCGCTACATATAATTTATCAATCAAGGTAATGTTCATGGAACTGGTACCAATTCCAGCTGTCAGTGAAAAATCATGTGGCATGGCCAGGGTCCATTGTGTAAAAAGTGAGTAGGTTGCGTTCACGGTAGTTTGGTTGCTCCTGATAGAGCCAATTATATTGTAGCCCGTTGGATCGGCATTATTGGTAACCATATTATACGCAATGACCCGCGCATTTTGCTTTTGCGCCTCTATCCCTGAAATACCAGAAAGTCTAAAATTTTCATTGAGATCAAATCTCGTATCAAATACTGACCGGAAGCCATAGTTGACCGATACCTTATCAGTCCAACCACCGGCAGAGCTCGCATTGTAGCTCAAGCCCGTTCCAAATACCGATGTGGTGTTGGAAATATTTTTAGTTATCTGATAGTTTTGTCCCACGCCGGCACGAAAACTTATTGCGTTCGAATGTGCATCATTCTTAATATAAGCAGGATTGCCACTGTAGTCCAGTGTCTCATATTGCTGGGCGGTGAGTTCTCCGTTTCGCTGGTCATAACTGTTGCTCCATCCCAGGTAAGCAGTTAACGTTTGCTTCTCGTTGGCTTTAAAGTCTCCCATTACGTTAACAAAATCTTTCGTCGAAGCCGTATGATCCATGAATCCTGAATAATTCTGTTTGCCGTAGTTAATTAAAAGCGAACTACGGTCGGTGCTTATTTCCATACGGGTTGTGAACCGGTTCAATCCATAGCTTCCCACCATGGCATCCTGACCGACGGAAATCTTACCTTGGGCGGGTCTGACGGTTTGAAGATTCACCACACCTGCTACTGCAAGTCCGTACAAAGTTCCTGAAGGGCCCTTTGTAATTTCCACATTACCAATGGAACCAAAATCAATGTCATCAAACACTGAAATACCTTCCGCATCCGTGAGCGGTATTCCATTTAAATACGCTTTAATGCCCTGCTGGTCAAAATTGCTGTTGATCCCCCGGGGACCCGGGCCACCGCCGCCATAGCCACGAATATTGAATTGCTGTCCCGATCCTACCGCCCGTCGCTGCATAAATACACCGGGTACGTTGGCATTGATGGCGTCATCCAGAAATAATCCAGTTGATCGCTTAATCTCGGGTGTGCCCAACTTGGTGATTGACGTCGGTTGATGCAACATGGACCTATTGAGTTCAGAGGTTGCAGTGATTTCTACTTCACTTAAAGTAGCATTGGCAAGTTTCAATGAGATTGATAATTCTGCAGAGCAATCATTAATAGCCTGTCTAAATAATTCATACCCCACGTATGTTACCATTACCTGGATAGCTCCAGTACACTCAATTGAAAATTCTCCATTCATATCGCTGGTGGTGCCTTTCTTTTCTCCCATGCGGATGCTGGCTCCCTGCAAGGGAGAACCGGTGCTGGCGTCAACCACCCTGCCCTTCAGCGTGGGTGTTTGCCCCCAGGCTCCCATGGAAATAGCACATAGTAAAATACTGTATAAATTTTTTTTCATATATATTAAAAAGAATAAAATGAAGATGAAGGAGAGTTCTCCCTCGACTGATTGTAAAATTTATTCCCTCATGAACAATAAGGCAATGCCTTCAAATAAAGGTGCCGGCCTGAAGGGATTTAAAGGATGAAAAATTTGGGGGGCGGAGAGGAGACCTCTGGTTGAAAGGAATAATAGAGTGATTCGGAATTCTGAAATAATTTTTTAGTGCTGGTCTCAAAGCGTTCGGACGTTAAATCGCAAGCCGAACAGAAAAACTGGGGTTGGAGATTCCCACTTTTAAGACCTTGTGGCTCCTTACTCCCTTTCGTCATGTCAATGAAGGCCAGCAGCATCTCTTCAAAGGAGTCATGCTCACATACAATTACATATCCCTTCCTGGTTTTGGAAATATTAGAGACATCGTACATTTTACCTTGCCATTCAAATTCTGATTCCTCCTCCACCCACTCGATGGCCTGGTAGGCTTGTTCTGTAAAAAAGAGTTTTTCCTGGCGATCCTCTCTGGTTTCTTTTACATGAGCTTTAAAAGAAAGACGATGATAGACGGTATAATAACTGGTAAACACGCCAAATATTCCCACCACGTAAATCAGGGCAAGCAAAACAATGGGATAAGCGTGTTTTCTCAACTTCATGCGAATTAAAAATCCAATATCCGTCAATCTTAGAATATTTTCAGGTTTGAAAAAAGTGAATTCCCATGTATAAATTCTTTAGCCACGGATTTTCACGGATAATTCAGCACCCATCCGTGTCAATCCGAGTAATCCGTGGCTAACTTAGCGTCTCCGCAGTTAAAAAATAGAGACTATGATCGATGTAGAACGATACAGAAAAGATACACCTGGCTGCCAGACGAAGATTCATTTTAACAATGCCGGTGCTTCCCTCCTGCCAACGCCTGTGCTTTCGGCGATGCGGGATTACCTCACACTTGAATCGGTGACCGGCGGCTATGAAGCGGCGGACTTAACATCTTCCGCCGTTGCCGGTTTCTATGATGCTATGGGTCGGTTGTTAAATTGTTCTTCCACCAACATCGCATTTACATCCAGCGCCACCAATTCCTACGCCCGGGCATTATCCTGTATTCCTTTTGAGAAGGGTGATTACATTCTCATCGCCCAGGAAGATTACATTTCCAACCAGCTTGCCTTCCTCTCCATGCAAAAAAGGTGGGGCCTGCAATTGCTTCGCGCTGCAAGTTTACCCGAAGGAGGCGTCGATGTGGATGACATGAAACGGTTGATGGACAAACATCATCCCCGGCTCGTCTCACTCAGTCATATTCCCACCAACAGTGGCCTGATCCAACCCGCAGAAGAAGTGGGTAAACTTTGCCATGAGCGGGACATCCTTTTTTTACTGGACGCATGCCAAAGTGCAGGTCAGTTTCCGCTGGATGTCACCCGGCTGCATTGTGATTTTCTGACCAGCACCTTCAGGAAGTTTTTAAGAGGTCCGCGCGGAGCAGGTTTTTTATTTGTCTCGGACAAAGTCCTGAAAAAAAACTTGTGGCCACTTTTTATTGACATGCGTGGAGCCGATTGGGTGGAGAAAGATACCTACAAACTGAGATCCGATGCGAAACGCTTCGAGGACTGGGAAATTTCCTGCGAACTATTACTGGGGAGCAAAGCCGCTGTTGAGTATGCCCTCACCATAGGTCTTCCGGAAATCAAAGATCGAAATGAAATACTATGCCATTCCATACGGGAAAAACTGAATCAACTCCATCTCACCACCCTGGATATTGGCAAACATTTAAGCAGTATCATCACCGTTAAAATTCCCGGAATGGAACCGGGCACTGTCTTAGGATATCTTCGTGAAAAAAATATCAATTCTTCCATTGCCACCCGGAGTTCGGCGATCATCGATTTCGACGCAAAAGGAGTAAGTTGGGCTTTGAGAATTTCTCCCCATTATTATAATACCGAATCAGAAGTAAATTTATTGATTGAGGCGCTACGGAAAATGTTACAATAAAAATAATTCTTCCGAAAAACAACCAACGACTGTGAATACACCCGATTCATTACCTGCCGTCAGGACCTATCCGGGGAGGCTGATCTCTAAAATTCCTCTTCCCCATTGGATGACCTGGTTGATTCTATGGGAAATCGTTTTCCTCATTGACTATCTCTATTCCCTCCGCATTCCGGGCGGACACGACCACATCGCGGCCTTTGGAATTATCTCCCTCTTCTTTGCCTCCGTCTGCATCACGGTCATGTATTGCGCCAGCGTTCTCACCCACCTGTATCCGGACATGGTATTATTTATTGACAACAATGAACCTGAACTCCGAAGCTGGTATCAGCAAAAATTACAGAGATGTTATGAAAGCTATTGGCCTGTATTGGCAGGCATTGTCTTCGTTGCGGCCGAAGAACTTACCATCGGCGATTTGGTAAGATCCTACACGCCGGATGAAAGTGTAATTCAAAGACTCCGAACCGGCTACCTTATTGTAGGTTTCTTTTTTCTGGGAGTAAGTCTCTGGGCACTGGTAAGCGTGTTACTTATTCCAATGCAACTGATCCGGTTTAAAATAAAAGTAAGCCTCAATCAACTTTCTGGTCATGGCTTGCAGGCCCTGGGGGCCGCATTTTTTAAAATGTCCATCGCTATCACGGTGCCTGGAAGCGGCATTGGAGAAATCACTGAAAGATCCATCTTCCGAAAACATGCAGCGTCTGAAAGAATTGTTTGAATTGCAGGGGCATCTTAAAAACATGAATGAATGGCCCTTCAACGTCAATACATTGTGGCAACTTATTTCAGCCCTGCTCATTCCCTTGCTGTTGGCAGTGCTAGAAATTGTGTTCTGATTCCCCTAATCGATTTCATTAACTTAGCAAGACATGAAAGTAAGAACTGCCATACTCTTAGCTGTTTTGGCTGAAGTGGCTGTTGCCGCATTGGGCGTGAACAACTATGGCTGGACCATTGATGGTCTGCAAGCCACAACGCGATTCTCGGGACGATTATCCCTCTTTATTTTCAGTTTTATTTTTCTTCTGTACCCTGGCAACCAGGCGATTCTCGAAAAGTATTTCTCAGGAAATTATTTTTTGATTTTTGCCGTGGCTCATGGGATTCACCTCATCGAATTATTAAATTTTGTGTATTGGTCCGGCACCGAATTGGTGCCTTACCGCGTAGCCGGCGGATTTCTCGCCTACCTCCTGATCTTCATAATGCCTTGGGTGAAGTTCCGTCTGGAAAACAATAAAATAAGCGATGCACGGTTCAATACTTTAACAACTGTTTACTGCTATTACACCTGGTTCATTTTCTTCATGACTTACATTGCCCGCCTAAACGGCAGTTTCGCTAATGCGGGCGACAGTCATGCCGTACATATTACATTAATGGGTTGGGTTTGTGTGATACTCGGAATAAAACTTATCGGTGTGATTGCCAACAAATCAAAATCCACTGAATGAAACTAAAAATGTTAAGTGCTAAATGCTAAATGTTAAATAATGTGCTGCTCTATTTAGCATTTAACATTATTAATAACTACGCGTAGTCAAATCTCAATCTTGAATATTTTTTCCACGGTCAAAGCCATTTGGCTGCTCCATTAGACTATTTGCCAGCCTTCCCATAATCCATCACCAGATTGCACATAGCATTCACGCCCAGCTTCAGCCCGCTGTCGTCAACGAAAAACTGCGGGGTGTGGTGCGGACCGGCCTTGTCAGGATCCTGGCCTTTGGGCATACCACCAAGAAAAATGAACAGCCCGGGCACTTTTTCCGCGAAGTAAGAAAAGTCTTCAGAGCCGGTCCGGGCTACTGCAAGAACAACGTTCTCCTCTCCTGCTGACTTCTTCAACGAGGGAAGCATTTTGGCCGTCAATGCAGGATCATTGTATGTCACCGGGTAATGGATGGTGTAAGGAAGTTTAACCTCGGCGGTGGCGCCGGCTGCTTCCGCAGTGTGTGTAACGATTTCATTGATCCGCCTGATAAAAAGTTTTTCGTCTTCAACACTGAGTGTCCGAACGGTTCCCATCATCTCGACCTGTTCGGGAATGATGTTGCCCCGGTTGCTGCCATGAATTGAGCCGATTTGAAAGAGTTCTAGAAATGAACTAATACTTTCGTCTCTTTGAATATTGTTTGGCCAATAATAAATACCTGCAGAATCAGGCCAGTACCATTTGTCAATTACTTCGTATGCCCATGCGATGCAATTATAAAGTGTTGTCTAAGGGCTTGTTAGAAGGAATGGATCAATTCTGCTGTTTGGAAATTTATGATTCTCAAATGTCATACTACATTTCCTCTAGTTGCCCAATCAACCCAATCATTTTTCATTAGCTCAATGTTTCCTCTGTGTTCTGGTATAATGGGATTTTCTCCCGTTAATATTTCTAAAGCATAAAACCAGTGATTATTAGTTGTCTGCAGATCCTGAATAATCATTGGAACAACTTCTCTGCCAAGTTTGATTACTGCGTGATAGGCCGGGTGATTTGTTATTTCTGAAATACTTGATGAAAAGAGCGTATCATTTTCCCATACACCTTTTAGCATATTAAATTTTCTGTCAAGGCGATTTTTATAGAACTGGGAGGCAAAAACGCTTTGACCAATAAATATCCTATGGCAATTGTATAAATTTTGAGAAACAGATCTAGCATCAATTCCAATTGCCATA
>JAYWDP010000477.1:0-3211 GCA_043779775.1 Cyclobacteriaceae bacterium | reverse complement strand
AAACTGCACGTACGGATTGATGAGGGGGAAAAGGAAACGAGGTCAGCAAATGTGGCGTAAGCTCTTTACCGCTTGTTCCTTTTCTCTACTCTACTGGCAGGAATAAACCTTGTGTCTTGACGTCTGGGGAACAATCCTTTAGTATTCCTTCAGAATTCCTTATCAAATTGCCATTTGAATCTTTATTAATATTTAAAATCATTGGAATAAATCTGATCTGGTGGTTGTCTAACCCTAAAAATTCCTCATCCTAAACTTCAAATGCCATGAAAAAACTCTTCTCTTTTCTCGCTGGGTTGGCCATTGTTCTGGCTTCAACCCAAATGAATGCACAAACTTCAGGCTTTCAACTGATAAAAAAGACAATTGTCGGTGGGGAGGGGGGATGGGACTACCTGACCGTTGATTCTGAAAATCGAAGGCTCTACGTTTCACACAGCACCAAGGTGGAAGTTCTCAACATTGACACCCATGAAAAGGTGGGCGAGATCGCCAACTTGCAAGGAGTCCATGGTATTGCGATCGTACCTAAGAAGGGCCGTGGCATTACTACCAATGGCAGAACTAACACAGCTACCATTTTTGATCTGAATAGCTTAGCACCAATTGCAGAAGTGCCCACCGGAAAAAATCCGGATGCACTTTTATACGATAACTTTTCTAACCGAGTTTATATTTTTAATCACAGTGGTGGTGATGCTACAGTGGTTGATATCGCGACGGGTAAAGTGACTGGCACCGTGGTGCTCGGCGGGGAAGCAGTAGAAGCCGGAGTATCGGATGAAAATGGTACTATTTTCGTAAACCTTGAAGATATCAATGAAATTGTTTCGATCGACACAAAATCCCTTACTGTTAAAACCCGTTGGAAAATTGCACCCGGCGAAGAGCCTACCGGACTTGCTCTCGACCGCGAGACTCACCGCTTATTTACGGTTTGTCATAATGAGTGGATGATGATTCTCGACTCGGACAATGGAAAGGTTGTAGCTCAGGTTCCGATCGGAAAAAGAGTGGACGGCGTAGTATTTGATCCCTCGACCAAACTGGCGATTAGTTCCAATGGTGAAGGCTCTATTTCCATAGTCAAAGAGATTTCCGCGAATGAATTTAAATTGGTTGAAACAGTTAAAACGGAAGTTGGTGCCAGGACAATCACGATGGATCATAAGACTCATCATGTGTTTGTTTCGTCTGCTCAGTATGGAACAGCACCGGCGGCAACAACGGAAAATCCAAGACCAAGGCCTCCGGTATTGCCTGGAACATTCATGATCCTGGAGCTGGGAGGGAAGTAGTTTTTTCAATACCATATTTTTAATTTTTGTTTGCATCACCATTAGCTTTGTATGATGAAGATATTCCTATACTCAATATTTTTTTTATTCCTTGTTTCCTTTCAGGTAAACGGTCAACACATGCTCAAGATCAAAGTTATTGATGCCGCAAACTCAGAACCGCTTCCGGGAGCCAATGTAACATTAACCACCCGTGGTTCCGGAAGTTCTACCGACAAGAATGGTGTAGCGGAGCTCAGGAATTTATCGGCAGGGGTGTTAGAGTTGAAAATAAGTTTCGTTGGATTTCATGATACAGTGACGACGATTACCATTCCCTACAACCTGGAAGAATTTATTGTGCAGATGCATGCAGAAGAAGAGGAGTTGGAAGAAATAATTGTTTCATCAACCCGAACCAACCGAAGGATTGAAGACCTTCCCCTTAAAGTGGAAGTGTTGGGACTGGAGGAAATGGATGAGGAGAGTACGTTGGTTCCTGGTAACGTGGCGAGCATCCTGGGCGACCTTGCCGTCATCACTATTCAAAGAACAAACCCAGTCAATGGAAATGACGCCATTCGTATGCAAGGCCTGGACCCACAATACACACTTATTGCAAAAGATGGACTTCCATTGTATGGGGGCTTTTCGGGAAGTCTCGGGGTTCTTTCCATCCCGCCCCTTGATCTGAAGCAAGTCGAGATTATTAAGGGCTCAGTTTCTACTTTGTATGGAGGTGGGGCTATCGCTGGTATGATCAATATTATTTCGAAGGAACCTTCGGGCAAGCCGGTTCGCACCCTCTTGTTCAATGCATCATCCTTAAAAGAAAGAAATCTTAATACTTTTTTTTCGGGTAAGATCAGCCAGAAGACAGGATACACCTTGTTTGCGGGTGCCAACATAAAGTCGGCCGTGGATGTTAACAATGATGGCTTTAGCGAGGTGCCGGAACATCAGGATTATATCATTCATCCCAGGTTCTTTTTTACTTTAAGTGAAAAAACAAAGCTGAACGTCGGGATCACAACAACCATAGACAATCGTCGAACGGGTGATATGGTGGCTGTAGATGGTGAAGCCAACTCACAGCATCCCTATTTAAGGATTGAAAAATCACTTCGTAACGTGTTGGACATACAGTTCAACCATAATTTTTCTGAAAACCATGTGATGTCTTTTAAAACGGCTTTAAGTTCTTTCGAACGCGATCTTACCGTGCCCGTTCGGTTTGTCCCAAAATTCAGGTTCAAGGGAACTCAGTACTCTTCCTATTCTGAAATTAATGACCGCAGGCAGTTGGGAAAGCACACACTGGTATTGGGAGCTAATCTGATTACCGAGTCGTTACGTAAGTCATCTATTGACAGTGTTGGCTTCAGCGACTATGATTATGTTACCGTAGGATTTTTTGTTCAGGATGATTGGGAGGTAACTGAAAAATTTACGATTGAAACTGGTTTCCGATACGATCATCACAATATAAACGGGAGCTTTCCAATCCCCCGCATTGCTTTATTCTACAAAGCAAATGATAAGCTTTCACTTAGGTTGGCGTCAGGAGCGGGATACAAGGCACCCAATGTACTTTCACTGGTCGATCCTACCGCCACACTGATTAACAATGGAGCATTCGTAAAATCTGAATACTCTACAGGAGTAAATGCTGATATCAATTATAAAACTACCTGGTTTGGTGAACTGGAAGTGAGTTTAAATCAAGCATTCTATTACGCCGAGATAAAAAATCCTCTTCGTGTGATTACCGATACTTTGAGCCGGATTAGTTATATGGAAAATCAGAATTTTACTACAAAGACTTATGGTACCGATACCTATATTCAGGCAGCTTATAAAAGATGGGAATTGTATCTTGGGTACAATCACACGGAGGCGTTTCAGGAATACAGTTCATTGAATAATCCAATGCC
>JAYWDP010000476.1:0-3219 GCA_043779775.1 Cyclobacteriaceae bacterium | reverse complement strand
GTTCCTTTACGTCCATTTCATTTTACGTTTCCGATCAAAGTGGAATTCAGATTGAACAATTAATCAACTATCCGAATCCGGTTACCACTTATACAACCTTTCATTTTAAGCATAACCGTTCCGGGGAAGACCTGGAGGCCATGGTTATTATCTATGATATGATGGGGCAGCCCATGGTAAGCAGCACTTACCAAATCAATGGTAGCTCGTATCAAGTAGACCTTCCGGAATGGGATACGACAGCAGCCAGCGGGACAAAATTAAGTGGAGGTCTATACTTGCTTAAGCTATCGGTTCGTTCTCTGCTGGATGGGTCTAAAAATGAGAAAATAACGAAGGTTATAATATCCAATTGATTATCTTTAGCGCTTAGAAGTTGATTATGAATAAGTTAGCGTTGGCTCTGGTCCTCTCCCTTTGGGTAGTCAATCTGTATGGCCAGACCATTGGGTCTTCCGGAACCTCACTCATTGGTCAGGACAGTACCAATAAGGTGATTACCACCGCGGTCCCTTTTCTTTCCATTACACCCGATGCCCGTGCGGCGGGAATGGGGGATACAGGAGTAGCCACAACCCCCGATGGCAATTCCGGTTATTGGAATTCAGCCAAGCTGGTTTTTATTGACAAAGGCTATGGGGTATCGGCTAGCTATACACCCTGGCTGGGCAAGATCATCAACGATATGTCCGTCTTTTATCTTTCTGGATTTTACAAAATAAACCGGGAGCAGACCATTGCTGCTTCCATGAAATATTTTAACCTCGGAGAAGTGCAATTTAATCAGGGCCCGGACCCTGCTGATTTATTGGGGAGATACAATCCCAGAGAATTTGCTTTTGACGTTACCTATTCCCGTTTGCTGACTGAGCATTTTAGTATCGGGGGTACCCTCCGGTACATCTTTTCGAATTTGACTGGATATCTTTCAACGAATTCATTTGATGCACGTCCAGGTACTTCTGTAGCTGTGGACTTTGGCGCTTACTACACCAAACCTATGACCTGGAAAAACTCCACACTTTCATTGGGTGGCACCATTACCAATCTGGGTGGAAAAATTTCCTATTCAGACGCCAACAATAAAGACTTCCTTCCAACGAACTTAAGGATCGGGGGTTTTTATAAAATGGAACTTAATGCATTAAATACCCTGAGCTTTGCCCTGGATTTTAATAAGCTTATGGTGCCGAGTCCCTATCCAGGAAGCAAAACCAAAACAATGCTCTCGGGTGTATTGGGTTCTTTCACAGACGCCACCGGTGGCTTCAAAGAAGAAATGCAGGAGATTACCATTTCCTTTGGTTCCGAATACTGGTACAACAATGTGTTTGCCGGACGCCTGGGATATTTTTACGAAAATAAAGTCAAGGGTAATCGTCAGTATCTGACCGCCGGTGTCGGATTCCGTTACGAAAAATTTGGATTAGATGTAGCGTACCTGGTGCCTACCAACGGTCGCGAAAATGCACTGGCGGAAACATTGCGGTTCACTATCAGTATGTTATTTGAGAAGAAAGTTAAAGAAGACGACTCCGTTACCGATTGATGACCTTTCCGGACAGAAAACAGGCCCCGCCTTTTCAACTTTCAAAAAATTATCATCTCACGCTTCCGGAGATTTTTCAACTTCCCGGAGGTCAAAAACTTTTCGCCTATAGGGGCTTGCAACAGGAGGCTGTGAAGCTAGAGCTCGTTTTCGGAGCAGGCAAGTGGTTTGAGCCAAAATCGGGCGTGAGTCATTTCACTTCCCAAATGCTGTCAAAGGGAACCCTTCAAAGAAATTCCTTTAAGATTGCCGAGGCCCTTGATTCGCTGGGGGCCCATTTAGAAATCAATCCCGGTTTTGATGTAGTAGAGATTTCCCTGTTCGCACTAAGAAAAAATTTACTTGCCTCCCTTCAGGTAGTCAGAGAAATTCTCGAGATCCCGTCTTTTGACGAAGGGGAACTTCGCCTTATGAAGGATATCTTTCTGCAAAATCTCCGGATCAATAATGAAAAAACCAATGTGGTTGCCTCGAAAGAAATTCGAAAAGTAATTTTTGGGGCCCATCATCCCTACGGTGGCTCTGTTGAGGAAGAGGATGTAGCCCAGGTTCAGCAAGCAGATTTGCTCACCTTTTTCAAAAATAACTTTTCCCTTCATTCAGCTTTTTTAATCGGACATCTCTCTGACAAAGAAGTAGAGGAGATGATTCGATCAGTTCCTCAATCCATTTCAGACAAAAACAAGCCGAAGACCTGTGAACTAGCTCCTGGGGTATCCCACACGATAACAAAACAAAGTAGTGTTCAGACTTCAATCCGTCTAGGAAATAAATGCATTCGAAAAGCGGGTAATAATGAATATTTTAATTCAGTGATGTTCAATCATGTATTGGGAGGATTCTTTGGCTCCCGACTGATGAAAAGTATTCGTGAAGAAAAGGGACTTACCTATGGAATCTATTCCTCTATGCATCATTTTCTGAATGACAGCTTCTGGGTGATTGGTGCCGAGGTGAATCAACAAAATGCGGACAAAGCGGTTGAGGAAATAAAATATGAAATAAAGCTGCTCCAGGAAAAGCCTGTCTCCCGGAATGAACTGGAGATTGCCAGGAACTACTTCATTGGCAGCTGGCAATCAGAGAACGCAACGCTTTTTGCGGTGGCCGAAAAGATGAAAAGTCTTCACCTGTGGAATCTACCGGAAAACTATTACACGAAACTTCTAAGTCATCTTCAGGAAATTACTCCTGAGCAGATTCAGGATGCGGCAAACACTCATTTTACCGGCTCCGATTTATTTGAAATCCGGGTTGGATAAATATCAACGCCGGATTCCCAATTTCCAGAGTGCCAATCAGTGATAGGATGCCCTGTTGTGTAATAAATATCGGCTGTGTGGGATAACCCACGCAAATTTAGAAACTAATTGGCTAAAACCGGACGGCCAGTGCTGCACTTGCGTAGTCATGAGAACCACCAGCCTTCACTTCGTTTGATAAATGAAAGAAGGTAATGCTCCAGGAGATGTCATGTTTCGAAAACATCACCCCAAATCTGTTTTGTATGACCCATGGTTCAAGCTGCACGGTAAAGGGACTTGCGTTATTGGGAAACAAACTGCCTTCAATAAAAATATTAGACAACACATAGTGAATGCCGGTTCCGGCAAATAGAAAAAACTCCTGCTTTCTTGCTTTTCCCTTCAGCCTGTTATCCCAACTCAGGC
>JAYWDP010000475.1:0-9190 GCA_043779775.1 Cyclobacteriaceae bacterium | reverse complement strand
TGGGGGTGACTAAAAAGTCTAATTGGATTCTTGTGCTAAAGAATTAGGGATTCTCATGGTTTTCAAGATTAGATTTTCTGAAAAGGGATTTTTCCGTTTTTTAAGTCTACGCTACCAGTTTGAGGCATTGTAGCTGCATCTTCCTCAGGTTATGCGCCATAGAAATCAGTCCGATTTCTATTTTTACCTTCTTCTTTCCCCGTAAATGAAACCGCCTAAAGCCCATATTATGCTTGAAATCACCAAAGCAACTCTCTATTTCCATACCCCTTCGCTTTCGAAGAGCCCAGCCTTTTTCGCTATTTAGGTTTAGCCGTGCTTGCTGCCTATAGAAATCCAATTGTTCGTTCACGTTGATCGTCTTATTACCCGCTTCTGATTTTTTGCATGGACTGGCAAAGGAACAGCCCGAACAGGTTTCTGATGTATAAACTTTTAACGTGGATTTGTATCCTGATTTCTTATGGGCTACTGAATCAGCCCGTGTGTATATGAGGCTTCGTCCATCCGGACACGTGTAAGTGTCTTTGCTCTCATCGTAAGAAAAGTTCTCTCTCAAAAATTTGTTGTCTTTGTATTCTTTTGTTTGCTCTTTGTGAAAAAGAGGGAACTTCAAATAGCTTTCAATGTCTTCGCTCTCCAGGAGTTGGTAGTTTTGTTCCGTGCCGAAAATACTATCAGCGGTAATGGTCTGTGGTTTGAAGTATAATTGTTGAATGTGGTCTTTAAAACACGTGGCATCGTTAGAATTTTGATGCACGCTGAAACCAGTGATAAACTGGTCTTCGCAACTGGCCAATACATTATAGGCAGGAGCCAACTCATCATTTTTTAGATACATAGCCGTTGCCTCCGTATCGGTCTTGCTGTAACCACTGCGCCCTTCACTTATGACTAGCTGCTCCTCATAACGATTGATTTTCCCCTGCTGCTCTTCTACTTTTCTCTTCACTGATGTGGCTTTACGGACAATGCGTTTTTCCTTGTTGTTCTCAATGACTTGGTTTAGCCTTTCCACTTGCTTGTCAATTTCTTTATTATCAAGCAATTGCGAACCTTTTTCTTCCAAATCTGAATTGCCATACACTTTATCTTCTGCTTCGTTTAAGACATCAATCTCTTTAAACAATTGCTGGCATTTTTCTTCGGCCTTCTGTTTATAGCGTTCTGAGTTTTTCTTCCATACCACTTTATGCTTGTTGGCATCGGCCGAAAACGTAGTTCCATCCGTAAAGTAATTCTCCACTTTTATGTAGCCCTGTTCAACAAGGAACAGTAAGAGTTGCTTGAACAACTCTTCAATGGTCTCTTTTAAAATGCCACTCCGGAAAAGGTTAATAGTGCGAAAGTCAGGACGATTATAAGCCGCTAACCACATAAAGGTGACATCCTGTGAAAGAGCTTTAGAAATCTTACGTCCGGTATAAATCTTCATGGCATAACCATACAACATCACTTTGGTCATCATCCTGGGATCGTAGGAGCTTGTCCCTCCACCTTCATACCCATTGATGATAGCGCTCAAATCAAGTCGATCTACGACGGTGTTGACAACTCTTACCAGGTGATTGTCCGGGATCAACTCATCTAACCGGGGTGGAAGCAATAAAACTTGTTGCTGATTGTATGGTCTGAATACTGCTTTACTCGTAACTTTGCCCATAATAATTTTGTTTCTTGAACAAAACAAAGTTACCAGTCGGCTCTCTTTCTTCATAGGAAGAGACCGACTTTTTAGTCAGCCCCAATCTGTTTGTAGATGGTACGTTTGAACGATTGTACCAATAGCTCCGTTGGAGCGATCTGTTATTTGGCATTGCAAGTTAAGTCTCACAGGACGATCGTTTATGACCATCTTGAAGTAACACCAATGTCTTACCTGCTCAAATATAAATTTCTCTCCCCGTAAATGTTCAAGAAGTAATCATCCATTAAATCATCGATGAAGTAAATAGATTCACCGGTAGATTTCATTTCAGGACCCAATTCTTTATTTACTTCAGGGAATTTGCTGAAGGAGAATACAGGAACTTTGATAGCGTACCCTTTCTTTGTGGGATTAAATGTAAAATCCTTCACTTTCTTTTCTCCCAGCATTACTTTGGTGGCATAGTTCACATAGGGTTCATCGTAGGCCTTGCAGATGAAGGGCACCGTGCGGGATGCACGTGGGTTGGCTTCTATGATATACACCTTGTCGTGCTTGATGGCAAACTGGATATTGATCAATCCCACTGTCTTCAAGGCTAGGGCAATGCGTTTTGTGTGATTTTCAATTTGCTTGATGACGAAATCGCCGAGATTGTATGGTGGCAGCACAGCATAAGAATCTCCGGAATGGATACCGGCTGGCTCGATGTGCTGCATGATGCCGATGATGTACACGTCTTCCCCATCACAGATGGCATCCGCCTCCGCTTCAATTGCGCCATCCAGAAAATGATCCAGCAACACTTTGTTTTCGGGAAGGTGTTTCCAGATATCAAGAATGTGGTTTTCCAATTCCGTCTCATTGATCACGATCTTCATGCTCTGGCCGCCCAATACATAAGAAGGTCTTACGAGCAGCGGAAAACCAATGGTCTTGGAAACTTCCAGCGCCTCATCGGCATCAGTAGCCACGCCAAAATCCGGATAAGGAATGTTTAATTCTTTCAGCAAGGATGAAAAACTGCCACGATCTTCTGCAAGGTCAAGCGCTTCATAAGAAGTGCCCATGATCTTCACGCCGTTTTTGTGAAGCTTCTCCGCCAGTTTCAATGCTGTTTGGCCACCCAATTGCACGATGACACCTACCGGCTTTTCATGTTGGATGATGTCCCAAAGATGTTCCCAGAAAACTGGTTCGAAGTAAAGTTTGTCGGCAATGTCAAAGTCGGTAGAAACGGTTTCCGGATTACAGTTCAGCATGATGGCTTCATATCCGCATTCTTTTACCGCCATTACGCCATGTACACAAGAGTAGTCAAACTCAATACCCTGCCCGATGCGGTTTGGTCCTGAGCCCAAAATGATCACTTTCTTTTTGTCTGAAACGATGGATTCATTCTCCGCATCAAAGGTCGAGTAATAGTAGGGAGTCTTTGCTTCAAACTCAGCCGCACAGGTGTCCACCAATTTGTACACACGGTTAATGCCCATCTCCCGCCGTTTCTTGTGCACCTCACTTTCGAGGCAGCCGAAAAGGTGTGCGAGCTGCCGGTCGGCATAACCCTTTTCTTTTGCTTTGCGCATCAACGCTGCAGGGATGGTGTGCAAATCAAATTTTTCAACCTCCTTTTCCAACTCAATCAGTTCCCAGATCTGTTCCAAAAACCATTTGTCAATTTTGGTTAGGTGCTGAATGGTCTTCATCGATATGCCCAGTTTCATGGCATCGTAAATGTGAAACAGGCGATTCCAACTGGGATGTTCGAGACTGTATAACAGGTCAGCCTGTTTGGTCAGTTCTTTTCCGTCGGCCCCCAACCCGTTTCTGCGGATCTCCAGCGACTGACAGGCTTTCTGCAGGGCTTCCTGAAAATTTCTTCCGATACCCATTACCTCACCCACCGATTTCATTTGAAGACCCAGTCTCCGATCGGCTCCCTGGAACTTGTCGAAATTCCAGCGTGGTATTTTTACGATGACATAATCCAGGGCCGGTTCGAAGTAGGCGGTGGTGCCGGTAATGGCATTCTTTAATTCATCGAGGTTATATCCTATGGCGAGTTTAGCGGCAATTTTTGCAATCGGATAGCCCGTTGCTTTTGATGCGAGTGCCGAGGAGCGGGAAACGCGTGGGTTGATTTCTATACCGATGATCTGCTCATCGTTGTCGGGGTTCACGGAAAACTGTACGTTACACCCTCCGGCAAATCTGCCGATGCCATTCATCATCTTGATGGCAAGGTCACGCATATGTTGATAGACCGTGTCCGGTAAAGTCATCGCCGGGGCTACCGTGATGGAGTCTCCCGTGTGGATACCCATCGGGTCGAAATTTTCGATGGAGCAGATGATGATCACATTACCTTTTCCATCGCGCAAGAGTTCCAGCTCATATTCTTTCCAGCCCATGATACTTTGCTCCACTAGTACTTCGTGTATGGGCGAAGCATGCAGGCCGCGGTTGAGGGCTTCGTCAAAGTCTTCCTGCTTTTCAACGAAGCCGCCCCCGGTTCCGCCCAGGGTAAAAGAGGGGCGGATCACCAGAGGGAATCCAATTTCCTGGGCAATTTCTTTTCCCATAAGAAACGATGTGGCGGTAGCTCCTTTACAAACGCCCACTCCGAGTTCGTGCATTTTAAGGCGGAACTTCTCCCGGTCTTCGGTGGTCTCGATGGCAAGGATATCCACGCCGATGATCTTCACGCCGTAATGCTGCCAGATGCCCGCCTTGTCGCATTCGATGCAGAGGTTCAGGGCCGTTTGTCCGCCCACGGTGGGTAAAACGGCGTCGATGTGATGCTTTTCAAGAATCTCCCGGATATATTTTTTTTCCAGGGGCTTGAGATAGACATGATCCGCATTCATCTTGTCGGTCATGATAGTGGCTGGGTTTGAATTGATCAGCACCACCTCAATGCCTTCCTCCCGGAGGGAGCGGGCGGCCTGGGTGCCGGCATAATCAAATTCGCATGCTTGGCCAATAATAATAGGACCGCTGCCGATGATCAGTACGGAGCGGATACTTCTGTCGCGGGGCATTTCGGATAAGGGGAATAAGGGTAAACCGGGCGCAAAAATAACGAGGAATTTCAGGATTAAAGGCGGCCCCGCCACTTTTATTCTATATGATTCTTGGCAACCGTGGTCTGATACAATTGATTTATAAAATCTTTAGGTTCGTGCTGGAGAAGTAGGTTACCTCATAATTCAAGGACCTATCAAATGCATAACTGTGGCTTTCTTCAGCAGGGAGTTATACGAAATTGGGACATTCTAAAAGCTCTGTTAAATACCCCAGTTAGGCTTAAATTTGAAGTAATTCGCTCATATTTGGAATGCTTGAGCGGACAACTAAAAGAAAATCCGGAATTATTTTTACCCTGATTAAACCTTTACTTGATTACCTTCTCTAAGAATCTGAAAAACAACAAAAAAACTATGAAAACATATCAAAAAGCATTTCAGGCATCCCTCGTGATCGCCAGCTTATTTGCGATTGCCGCCGGCATATCATCCTGCAGCAAGAGCACGGACCCCATTTCAGCAGAAGTAGCACAGACCGCCAGCAATGAAGCCGCTGTGGATTCACAGACCGGTGAAGTGGATGACGTGGTCACCAATCAATTGAATGTAGTTGATATTGCCCCTGGTAGAACTCAGAGTACAACATTTGATGATGATCGCGTAAAATGCGCAATCAGGACTCCAGTTAATGTCAGTCTGGACAAAACTTTAGGTTCAATAGTTATCGATTTTGGAACCGCTGGTTGTACCGATTCAAAAGGAAATATCCGCAAAGGTAAAATCACCGTTGCGTGGACCGGCCGTTGGTATATGGCAGGGGCATCCCATACGATTACGTTTACCGGATACAGCATCAATGGTGTGAAATTCAGCGATCAGGATTTCCGCACGGTTACTAATGTGAGCACGCAAGCTTCTCCGCTTACTTTCAATATTTCGGCTTCTCACAATTTAACCTGGCCGGATAATACGACGGCCTCCCGCACCGTCCACCATACAAAACAGTGGGTGCGCTCAACGAATATAATTGATGATAAATTGATCTTCAGTCAAACTGCTGGTGCAGCCAATGCAGCGAGTGGTACCAACCGTCATGGCAAAACCTATAGTGTGCAAATCACTACGCCGCTGGAATACTGGCGCTCCTGTGCCATCAGCAACAAAGTATTTAAGCCTGTAAAAGGTGTGATTGTGATTACTTTTGACAACACCAAAACGGTAACCATTGATTTTGGCACGAGCACTTGCGACAATACGTTCACGATCTCTACAGGAGGTCAGACGAGAACAATTACAGCGAAAAATGATAGTTCAAACGATTAACTTCTGGAATTAATAAAAAAAAGTCCTGCAATTGCAGGACTTTTTTTTGACCAAATTAAATTGCCCTTAACTTTTTCTGGCAATCTCTGCTACTCTTCTCCACACGCGGAATATATTACCTGAGCATATTTTTTGAATATCGTCTTCTGTGTAGCCCCTCTTCAATAGTTCGTAAATCAGATTGGGATACTGTGACGCATCTTTCAATCCTGTGGGCAAATTGTCGGCACCATCTACGCCATCAAAATCTGAACCAAAACCGACATGGTCAATGCCTGCCAGTTTTACGACGTGATCAATGTGGTTGGCGACCGTGGAAACATCAGGAATGGAAATTGGATGGTCTTGTCTGTACTGCTTCATGATGGGTTTCGCAAGCAAATCGGAAGTTTTTAGCCCCTTTGATTTAAGTAAGGATTCCAATAATGCATTTTGATCTGCGACCACGCCACTAAGAAAAGCATTGTAAAAATTAACCATGACGACCCCATCATTTTTTCCCAGCTTTTTAATCATGTCATCGGTCATATCCCGCTTGACGGTCGGAGCAAATGTTCTGCAGGATGAGTGGGAAGCAATGCAAGGCGCTTTGGAAAGTTTCATAACCTGATAGAACGTGCTGTCATCCACATGGGAGATGTCCACCATAATGCCCACGCGGTTCATTTCTTTAACTACTTCACGGCCATAAGCACTGAGGCCATTCCAGGTGTGTGTTGTGTCGCCGGAAGAGTCACAAATTTGGTTGTCTTTGCTGTGTGTAAGGGTAATGTAGCGGATCCCCTGATCATAAAAGTATTTGACATTTTTGATGTCATCGCCAATGGGTGCCCCGTTCTCCATACCCATGGGCAATGAAATCTTTCCTTCTTTGAAATTTTTCTCTACGTCCTCTACCGCGTTGGCCAATACAAATTTGGCCGGAAGTTGTTTGGCAATCTCCACTACCATGTGAATAAGTGAATCAGCCAAACCTTTCCCATGGTCTGGCAGCGACTGATATGTTTTAGGAATATAAATAGACATAAAGGGAGCGTCGAGTCCGCCTTTTTTGGCCCTTGTAAAGTCAAATTCACCGGAATCTGTTTTTACAATAAAGCTCATATCCCCTTTATCTATATCGAATTTTATTTTTTTTAGATATTCCGGCAAGTCCACGTGGCCATCAGTAATGATGAAGCGATGGGCAAGTTCTTCAGCGAAGGCACGAAGCTGGAGGTCGGTCATGCGGTCTACCGGTTTTTTTTCTGAACACGCGGTCATGAGGAGGGCAAAGACTACGCAAAATGTAAAGGCAATTTTCATATTATAAATTTATTTATGGGTATTGGTTTATACCTTGTGAAACTTAGTGCCTTTGAGTCTTAAGTGGCATAATTTTTTACTTTTTCCTGGCCACTAAGAATCACGAAGTGAGTAACCATAATTATTGACTGAAAGATAAAAAGTTTCAGACTTCTTTTATTCCGTTTTGATACCAATGGAAAAACACTCCTGGAGATGAACAAAGAACTTCCGCTGATTACCCGGGCCCAACTTGCCCTGCGAAATGGCCAGGACAAGCCTGAAGTCTGGATTGCCTACCAGGGAAAGGTATTTGATGTCACCCGCTCCCGCTTGTGGCGGGAAGGCAAGCATTATGAACACTGGGCGGGCCAGGACCTCACGGATGAATTAAAAGATGCACCACATACTGAAGATGTCTTTATTAAATTTAAAATAATTGGTAAGTTGGAGTTACCCAATTCTTACAAACCTGGGCTATGATCATCATTGCGGATAGCGGAAGTTCTAAAATTGATTGGCGGTTGCTGCAAAAGGACGGCGTTATCGGGCAAGCCAGCAGCACAGGGTTCAATCCTTACTATCAACCGATCGAACATCTTAGAAAAATTATCCATGAGGTAATTGTTCCCCTGGCCTCTGAGACGGTGACAAATATATATTTTTATGGCACCGGTGTCTCATCCGAAAAAAACCAGGATGTCGTGCGGGCCGTATTCCTAACCTATTTTCCTGTGGCCAAGGTTGACATTGAGTGGGATCTGGTGGCTGCAGCCCGGGCGCTTTGTGGACAAGAGGCGGGGATCGCTTGCATCCTCGGGACCGGTTCTAATTCATGTCTTTACGATGGGAAAATGATTACAGGGCAGGTAGCCAACCTGGGATGGATTCTGGCAGATGAAGGATCTGGTACCACCATCGGAAGAAGATTTTTATTTGATTATTTAAGGAAGAAAATGCCCGATACCCTGGCAAAGTATTTTCAGCAGCGGTTTCCTTTTACCCGGGAAGAGTTCTTAGAAAAAATTTATCAATCAGAGAAGCCAAGTACTTTTCTGGCTACTTTCTCAAAGTTTATATTTCAGCATCTTAAGGAACCGTATTGTTACCAACTGGTGTATGATAGTTTTGCAGAGTTCTACGAAAATAATGTCATGCAATATGAGGGTTATAGAAATCTAAAAGTGCATTTTGTTGGCTCCATTGCATTTTATTACAGTGATCTGCTGCGTCAGGTAGCGAATGACAAAGGGATTACTGTGAAGAATATTTTAGAAAATCCCATTGCAGGATTAACCCTGTACCATCAAAAAGACGTTAACTGAAGAGTGAATGGACTTGTAGAATTTTGAGTGCTCATTAATTTTCTAAACCAGACTTTGAATACGACGGAATCATCTTCACACTACGATCATCTGGAAAAGATGACCCTTCGCGAACTGCTCATAGGTATTAACCGGGAGGATAAGACGGTACCCCTGGCGGTTGAGCAGGTTATTCCCAGGATTGAGGCTTTGGTTAATGTCATCGTTGAAAAAATGAAATCCGGCGGACGGCTATTTTACATCGGGGCAGGCACGAGTGGCCGTCTTGGCATCGTCGATGCTTCCGAGATCCCACCTACCTATGGCATGCCTGCCGGAAAGGTGATCGGAATAATTGCTGGGGGGGACCAAGCGATCCGCAAGGCAGTTGAATATGCCGAGGACGATCCGGCTCAGGCCTGGAAGGACTTAAAGGAGTTTTCTATAGGCCCGCAGGATGTGCTCATTGGTATTGCTGCTTCGGGCCGGACGCCCTATGTCATCGGAGGCGTCCAGGAGGCGAGGGCACATAAAATTGTCACCGGTTGTGTTACGTGCAATGAGGGTAGTGAGTTGGCCAAAAATGTGGACCACCCGATAGAAAT
>JAYWDP010000474.1:0-3236 GCA_043779775.1 Cyclobacteriaceae bacterium | reverse complement strand
AGGAAACCGACGCCGCCAGGATTCAGGAGCATCTTAATGGCCGGCAGGTGAAAGGCATTCTGGACCAAAACACTGACAAAACCCGGAATCTCTCTGACCACTTAAGCTCGCTCAAAGGAACACGATACCGCTCACTTATGGCTTTTCCCGTATACGTCAAAGGTGAAAAGATCGGGACGCTGGCCCTGCTCAAAGAACTACCGGAAGGATTTAATAAGGAGATGACCCAGATTGTTGCGGCTTTTGCAAACCAGGCTGGTATTTCCATAGAGAATTTCCGGCTGCTCAAAGAAGCGATCCAGAATGAGCGCTACAAGGAGGAATTGAAAATCGCCAAGACGGTCCAAAAGAGCTTGCTTCCAGATAAACTTGAGAGTGATATTGATTTTGAAATTTCAGCTTTTTCAGAGTCAGCAGATGAGGTGGGGGGTGATTATTATGACACCCTGCGCATCAGTGATCATCAGATAGGGCTGATCATTGCCGATGTGTCTGGCAAGGGAACTACCGCGGCATTTCACATGTCGCAGATGAAAGGAATTTTTCATAGTCTTGCACAGCAGGCACTGGACCCAAAAGAGTTTATGATCCGAGCGAATCAAGCCCTGAAATATTGCCTTGAGCGCGGATCCTTTATCTCAGCCACATATTTTGTTGTCGACTCCAAAGAAAAAAAAATCTTCTACTCCAGGGCGGGACATTGTCCGGTACTCTTTTATCGCGCCAAAGAGAACGTAGCGGATTTTCTCTTTGACAAGGGCGCTGCACTGGGTATGGTGAAAGGAAAGGACTATAGAAATTATGTAGAAACCAATACGATCGAATACCACTGCGGAGACGTCATGGTGCTTTTCACAGATGGTATTACTGAAGCGAAGAATCAAAAAGGAGATGAGTTCGGATTGGATCTTTTGAAGAGTACGATTGTTGGGTCCGTCAGCAAGACCACAAAAGAAATGCAGGACAATTTGATAAAAAGATTATACACATATACAGGTACAGAAGAAATAAATGATGATTACACAACTATGATTGTGAAGTTTAGGGGACAAGAACATTAAAAAACCAAATACGTTAACATATTATGGTCCATATCAAGCGATTACAGGAAGACGGGGCCGACATTCTGGCGGTGGTGGGCGAGATTGACGCCAGTTCTTCCATTGAGTTAGATTTAGCCATAGCCAAAAGCGTGGGTGAAGGATCTAAAAAAATTTTAGTGGACTGCAGCGCCCTGGAATACATCTCTTCCGCAGGACTGGGTGTCTTCATGTCCTATATCGAAGAGTTTCGCGACAAGCATATCCACATGGTGTTGTTTGGAATGAAAGACAAAGTGTCTAACACATTTCAAATCCTTGGCCTGGCAGATTTACTGCAAATACGGGGTAACAAGCAGGAGGCAAAGAAATTATTGCATGAGTTATCAGTTTAACATCGGGTGTAGTCTGGAGAATCTCAAAGGCGCGCGCGACTTTATTCGAAAGTCGTTGCGCAGCCATGTTGCATCAGATGTGGTATTGAATGAAATAATATTGGCCCTGGATGAGATGTGCTCCAACCTCATGATCCATGCACACCACTGCAATCCGGATCATCACATCGAGATGCGCATTGACGTTCCGCAAAAGGGAAAAATTATTTTTGAGATTATGGACGATGGAGAAATGTTTGACATCAACCGTTTTCATGAGCCCGGAATCGATAGTCTCATCCACGAAAAGCGCAAAGGCGGTCTGGGCATTCGCCTCGTCAAATCTATCATGGACGAAGTACAGTATATCAAACGCGATGGCCGCAATATCTGCCGCTTAACAAAGATGGTTGGGTAACCCTGTTTGTTGATCTCGTCATGGATCGTATTTTTGCTGACTTTTTGATACCAGAAACGTGCAAAAGACCTTATCTGTAGTGTTGTTGATGCTGGCGTATCCCGTGTGGAGTCAGGTGCCAAAGAAGAACCCAGCACCAGTCACACTTTTTTCAATCCATGATAAACCGGTTTATACACATGAATTCACTTATCTCTACAGGAAAAACCACGTAAAGAATGAGGATTTTACTGAACAAAAGGTAAATGAGTACCTTAATCTGTTCATCAATTTTAAACTAAAGGTTAAAGATGCCAGGGCCCGGGGGTTAGATACTACCGCGGTATTTTTAAAAGAATTCAATACCTATAAAGAGGAGCTGAAACGGCCCTTCACTGCCGAGAAGGATGAGTTGGATCGGTTAACCAGGGAAGCCTATCAGCGACTGACTGAAGAAATCAAGGCTTCACATATTCTAATAGCGCTGAAGCCGGACGCTGCCCCCCAGGATTCAATGATGGCATATAAAAAGATTCAGATGGTCCGGGAGAGAATTCAAAAGGGAGAAGATTTTGAAAAGCTTGCCAGAGAATTTTCTGAAGATCCGTCTGTCAATGTGAATGGCGGTAATTTAGGTTACTTCACAGCGCTCCAGATGGTTTATCCCTTCGAACAAGCGGCTTTTCAACTAAAGTCTGGAGAAGTTTCTCAGCCGGTGCATACACGATTTGGTTATCACCTGATCAAAGTAACAGACCGTCGACTTGCACGTGGAGAAGTTGAAGTTTCACATATCTTATTAAGGGCCGGTTCTTCCGATGACACGAAGGTTAAAAATAAAATTTTTGAAATTGATGATCAACTGCAAGGCGGAAGAAGTTGGGATGAAATTTGTAAGGAATATTCAGATGATTCATCGACCAAGGACCATGGAGGCAGACTCAGACCCTTCGGTGTAGGGTCCATGGCGGGTGTTCCTGAATTCGAGGAGGTGGCATTTTCACTGGGAGAGCCCCATGAGATTTCTGACCCATTTAAATCAGCCTATGGATGGCATATCATTCGGCTGGAAAAAAGAATTCCTGTTCCGCCCTATAAAGACATGGAAGCATCGCTCCAGCGAAAAGTCAGAAGTGATGAACGGTTGCAGATTTCAAACCGGAGAATGGTGGATGAGAAGAAAAGGAAGTTTGAATTCTCCGGTAATACCGAAATAAACAATGAGGTGCATGCCTTAGCAGATTCCAGCTTGCAAAATGGTAACTGGAAATTTGGGGGCAATGAATCGCTCCGAGCCCAGACTTTTTTTTCGTTAGGGAATAAAAAGTTTACCATTGGAGAGTTTATTAAGTACGCTGAGAAAAATCAGAGGGCGAACACCCTTTCACCTGCCACCTACATGGAACAATTGCATGAACGGTTTCT
>JAYWDP010000473.1:0-3242 GCA_043779775.1 Cyclobacteriaceae bacterium | reverse complement strand
AACCCTTATTGAATATATAAGCTCTGTCCTCTGGGGGCAAGAGGTTTGGGTTGTACTTATAAACATGTTCATTCCACTGATTGTTTTCCTCCGGAGTGAGGACATCCTGATAGAATGTAAGGCCCTTGGATCGGGCATCTCGCGCTATTGCAATCATCGAATGATTCAGGTAAGGAACGTGAAATGTATACGGCTTGGGCCTGCCCGGTACTGAAAGCCAGAAATCCATGTCGTCAGACTCATTGTTGATGCCGAAACTCACATTATCAAATTTGAACTTCAGTTGATTCAATTGTTCTGATATGACTGCGATTACAGCTGACAGTTCCTCACTCTTGTGCATGGCCATGCTCCTTGAGCGTACACGCTCGAGCACTGCTTCAATCTGCGCTTCCCGTGCCTGTGCCTCCGCTTTCTGAAGATCTAGGAAACGGGTGTATGATTGCTCGAACACTTTGCCAAATCGTTTGAGCACGGCGTTCTCTGCATCTGAATACGGTACCCCTTCATAATTGGCGATGGCTAGAAAGACATCGTTCATCAAAGCAATGGAGGTTGCATACCCCGGGGTGCTAAAGATATATTTTTGTCTTTCAGGGGTAACCTGCGCATGCATGAAAAAAAATTCCCAAAACCTGTTCTTTTCTTCGAAGGCTACTTTACCCGTTGCCAATTCCAGCCCCTTCTCCTTTGCTTCCTTACTTATTCTGAAAACATCATTCTCAAAATAAGGAATATGGAATTTAGTTGGGTACGTCCGGGCTGTGCTGGCTATCCAAATATGCATGTCATCGCTTTCTTTGTAGTCCAGGTTAAAATACGCCGCATCAATTTTGAAACTTAATTCCTGAAATTGCTGGAACACCACCTGGATGATATCGCGGAGCTCATCGCTTTTTTGCATGGCCATGCTTCGGGAACGGATTCTTTCGAGGGCAAGTTCTATCTGCGCTTCCCTTGCCTGGGCTTCTGCCTTTTGCAAGTCCTTGTAACGCCGGTAGGTCAGGCTAATGACTGACGTGAAACGGCGATATATTTTAAGTTCCTCTTCCTGGAGTTCTTTTTCCGTCCATGCAACAACATCGCCTTCAGGGAACATAAAATAGTACCCGTACTGGACAACGTCGTTCGGGTAGTCAGGATAGGCAATTTGGGATTTCAATACCTGATAGTAGTCCTTGATCTGGTTGCCTCTCAATACCGCATGATATTCCTCCTGTCGTAACCAATGATTATAGACATCATCCAGCAGCCAGTGTCCTGCCAGCTTAATGCGGCCGACTACTTCGACGGTCTCGCCTTGTTCGGTAGTGCTCATGGTCGAGACCTCGGCCACACGGGTCTGCTCGTCATTCAGGGCGACACCGATTCTCCGCGGAGTTTCACTCAGAGACCTCAGCTCCTTGTACAGGATGCTGATCGTTTCAGCCAGGTCGCGCGAGTTGTGCATGGCCATGGCTTTTGCCCGCACACGTTCCTGGGACAATTCAATCTGCGCTTCACGGGCCTGTGATTCTGCCTTCTGCAAGTCAAGAAAGCGCATATAGATCAACCCAAAAACCCGGGCAAACTGGATCATGATATTGCTTTCCTCCTCTGTGAGCGGCTGACTGGCAGTCACATTGAGTGCGCCCTGTGAAAAAAAGTATGAATAAAAATATTCCTGCTCGTTGTTCATCTGCTTCTGCAGCGAGAGGTATGTGGACATTGTTTGATAGTACTGCTTGACTTCAATGCCGCTTAGCACCGTTACAGCATAAGGTTTATTCTGCTGCCGGGCTGGAATAATATTTTCAAATACAGGGTGAATGTGCAAATTGACATAGTCCAATATCTTGATTACTTCCTGACTATCAGAAACAGTGGTGAGCCAAATTTCCATCGCATCGTTATCATCATCAAAGATTCCCACGCCCGTGCGAATGGCGCTAATCCCCAACTCCTTTAATTGGTCAAACAATACTGCAGAAGTCTCAGACAATTCAGCACTGCTGCGCATGGCAATGGTCCTTGCGCTGACTTTTTCCAGGGCCGTCTCAATTTGAAGTGCCCTTTTCTTTTGATGCAATTCAATGATGCGCTCTTTCAACTCCCCTTCCAGGTAGGAATTCCTTTCCCTGAGCTTTTGTGTTTCTTCCTTATTCATTTCAGTCCAAATGAAAGTAATAGCATGGGCGTCACGAGAACATCAATTCCAGTGTGCATAGGTATGTTGATACTATCGTTCTCGTTGTTTTTTGCACCAATAAACCCTGCCCTCAATTTAGGGAGATGGACTATAGGTGTTAAGGAGTACAAGGGTAGTCAGAGAACTTGCTTTTCAAGCTCCTCTCATTTTTACCTTAAGGATTATTCCGCCGTAGCAGGCTCGATAATGGCCGAGACTTTCGTGATGCTGTTGGCCGGGAATCCTCCAAGTCTTGCATGTTCCAGAATTAATTCCTCACTGGGCGCCAAATAAATGCAGTATATTTTGTCGCCCGCGACATAGCTGTGAATCCATTGAATATCAGTGCCCAATTTGCAAAGCACTTCCCTTGACTTTTGGGAAATGGATCTTAGCATTTCTGCGGATAAATCTCCGGCATTTGGAATATTTCGTTCAATAATAAATTTGGGCATACGTATAAATATTTAATGTGGCTGTACTAAAGAATTCACCGGTCAATTTACGAATGCGGCAACAACACAACCACCGCCCAGCCCTGTTCGCACACAATCAAATATACTAATTTTTCGATCCGTCCTATGGCAAAATTTAACCAAAGGGTCATCCAATGAAAATCGCTAGCCTGATTATTCAGCGAGATGAAAGATATTGGCACCTACCCCACTGCGGTTTTGGGTATGCGTTCCTGTCGCTTCGTCCCCGAATACAGCTCATACTCCAGCAACCGACAATCAATCTTGCTCGTATAAAATTCTATCCTGCGGCTTGCCTTGAGTCCGATCTTCTTGGCCAGGTCGAGGTTGCCAGTGAAAACGTATCCGGTGTAGCCACCACACTTCTTTTTCATGAAATCGCCGATCCGCGCATAGGTGGTCTCCAGCTCCGCAATTTCACCCAAACGCTCACCATACTCAGGGTTGAAATAAATCACACCGGGAGCGTCCGGAATTTCCGTCGTCTCAAAATCACCAGTCGAAAATTGTATCAACACCTCCACACCCGCCGCTTCTGAATTGATTTTTGAAACATAAATCGCATCATCGCTGATATCCGTTGCGATCACACACAGTCC
>JAYWDP010000472.1:0-3243 GCA_043779775.1 Cyclobacteriaceae bacterium | reverse complement strand
AAGATCACTCTATCTCATAAATAAAAAAGCCCTGTTGACGCAGGGCTTTTCTTTTGTATAAATTTTATCCAATCATTATTTCTTTTTCCGCTGCGGAGATCTTCCGAAGGTGGTCTTAACTTTTGCGTTGGGGGTTTTGGATTTCGGATTGTGCGTCTTGTCTTCTATCGTCTCCTTTTTAGTAAGGCCTTTGTCCCAACCCATAACAATATTCAATCCGGCCCTCAGCGTGAAAAGTTGGGTGTTGTTGATATAGGAATTCAGGTTTTGATTGGCAATCAGGGACACTGGCGCACCCAACAGATTATCTCCAACAAAATAAATTTGCACCGGTGTGAGGTTAAAAGAAACGCCCAGCCCGATATTATTATAAGAGCGATTCGAAACTGTGTAGCTCAGCGAAGTGCTTACCAATTTTCCAAAATTTTTGCTGAGGGCTGCTGTCATGCCAGAAGTAAACCGGGCTTTGTAGTTCTCACCGAAAAAGAGTACTCCCAATTTCAGGTCTTTCATCAACTCATAATTTCCGCTGAGATAAAATTTACCTGGAAGCATGGTGGTATAAGATCCCGTAGCAGCTTCTTTCATTGTAAATTTTTTTTTGAGGGAATCCAGTTGGGCGTTGAGATAACTCTTATTGTTATCTACCAACTGGTTGAGGTCAAATCCTCCAAAAGTATAAGTGGCTTTCGCCGGATCCAGCGTGTATTGATAGGTATTATTTCTCCAGGTAATGAATCCAATGTCCGTCAAGCTGACGCCTACCGTGAGCTTGTCCATAAACTTATAGGTAGCTCCCACATCCATACCCCATCCGTTATTTTTTAAATAGTCTGTCCAATGTGCCGCCGCATTATAGCCGGAACGATTGAGGTCGTAGATGCCGGAAGTCCTCACCGTGGCCTGACCTGTGGCGGTGATCTGATAGGCATTGCCAACCTGAACAATAAGGGAAGAAGCATCGGTTGTCACGTTGGATTGTCCGATCAGGAATTTTATTCGTCCACCGATGGTCAATCGGCTGCTTGACTGATACGCCAGACCTATGGAAGTCGACACCCTTGCGTTCTCCTCTGCCTGCGGAGAGGTGTTGGTGAAAGATCCAACCAATGGAGCTGTTCCATCCACAAAAAGAGTAGCCAGGCCTTTGGGTATCATAGCTCGTTGATAGGTTGTTGCCGTGGAGCTTGCCATCAGGTACATTTTGGGATTGATGCGAAGGCCAATCCGGAAAAGATCCGCCTGTGCCGAAAACTGGATATAGTTTTTTTCTGCGAGGTTGCTGGTCCATTTTGAAAGGTCGGCCTGGGTCACTCCATTGACTTTGGAGGTCATGTCATTGTAGGTGAACCCATTGTTGGTGTACACAGCCGCTACCGACGAAATGAAGGGCAACCCTATAGAAGTCTTGTACCTTGGAATAATGGCAGGGTTTGCTTCCACCACCTGGGGAATGCTGTTCATAAAATACAATGTACTCTCCGTCTGGGCATAGCTTCCCGTCCCGATCAAGCCGGCACAAAATATCAACCATGAACGAAGCAAATTCATTTAGTCAGGTTCAATTTCGCGTTCAGGCCCACGCTCAATTTTAATTTGTAGGTAGACTTAAATTTTACATTTAAGAGGCTTCCATTGGCATCTTTGGTTGTATTGAGTTTAGAGCGGACTATCAGATAGTTGGAAGAAAAAAGTTTGTTGAGCTTCGCCGTGGAAAGGTCGAGCTGGCTGCTGGTGGTTCCGGCGGTTTGCAAATCTCCGGAAGCGGTCACCGTACTGGATTTCACAAAATAGGTTTGATTCGTGGTGAACAAAGAATCTTGAATAACATAGTTTTTATCGGCAAGGTAAAGTTGAAGGTAGACGTCGAGCGGCATCTGGTTCACTGCACTTATTTTCATAAATGATGAAGAAACACTGGACTCTTTGATCTCCCCCAGGTCAACTTTAAGGGTATCCCACAGGGTAATGCCTGTGCCATGTCCATATAAAGGAACTTCAGAAGCAAGGGTTACCCTTAATTTGCTGGTGTCGGCCAGAAAATTATTCCCTGAAGTCAATCCTTTGTTAATGCGTGCGGTGGCCGAATAGGTCATCTGAGTCGGCAAGAAATTAACCAGCGCACTCGAATTTCCTACCGTAATGGTTGTGGATGATGAATTGCCGAGGACCGTTGGATAATTTACCGTGATGGGACTTGCAGGCGTTATTTGAAGTGGCAAAATTGATCCCGTTTTCTTTGCGTCGAGATTGGAGAAGGCCACCTCGATAGGCACTCCGTTATCATTGCTGATCATCAACTTAACCAGAGGCTGAACGAAAGTCACCGGTGATTTTTTTAAGGATGAACTAAAGACGGTCAGGTCGAGTGTTTGTGTCGGCAAGGGTATGGTCCGATCGCCCAAAAAGCCTTTTACATAACTGGATACCACACCGACTAAAGAAAGTTGAACATTAACTTTAGCGCCTGGCGGAATAAATTGTGAATTGCTATGTTGTTTGAAGATCAATACCATTTTTACATTGAACTTGTTGTCAATCATGTTGATCTTATAATTTTGCATCGACCGGGTTCCGGTACCCGCACCCAAAGCGGTAATGTTCATGGGTTTCAGCGTTACTTTATCGACCACATCGGTCATGACCAAATTGATGGCATAGCTTAGATTGGGAAGGGATGGGGATGTGCTGATGGAATAATTCAATGTTCCTGATTTGATGCCCATTTCATTTAATTGTGCGGGGGTCATGTTAAGGTCAATGGCTTGAACGATGCTGTCCGTTCGGACATCACTTACACTGGGCGGCAAGGTTACTGCTGGCAGGTTGATGCTGGAATTGGAAATTTTATCAGTAGGATTGAACAATTGGCGGATGTCCTGGGACGCCAGGGTCTTTGCGTAATAAAAATATAGGAGCCCGTCGGGATACACCTTGATGTAGCTGGAATCTTTATCAGAAATAAGATCCAAGATGCTCAGGTCTCCGGAAGCAAGTGGAATGGCTACTGTCGGTGTTATCGTAACAGAATTAAGATCATAGTCCTTGGAATCCAGACAAGAGCCCAGGGTAAGCATTCCCACAAAGACAAGCGAACGATAAAGCATTAGAATGAGGTTGTTTAAGGCGTTTATCTTACCCAAGGTAACAGAAGTAACCCACTTATGGCAACGCCCCCCGCTTGATTTCTTCCACCACGGCAGGGTCCAGGAGGGTGGTGATGTCGCCCAGGTTGGACATTTC
>JAYWDP010000471.1:0-9276 GCA_043779775.1 Cyclobacteriaceae bacterium | reverse complement strand
GACTGATAAAAATTGCGCGGTACGAGTGGAATGGCTGGGTGATGATAGTGATGTGATCCTGACCAAATATTTCCTTACTGCGGATAACAGAGTCGAGGGTCCTTAAGCCGGCATAGTCCAGGGTGATAGCAGAATCCGGAACTCCCAAATTTACCAGCGCTCTTTTCATCATCAGCGGCTCATTATAAAACCGGGTACGGTTGTCACCACTTACAATGATGTGGCTCACCTTTCCAAGTTTATACAAGTCTGCCGCTACCTGCATACGATTGTCAAAAAAAGGATTGGGCGAACCATCTGACAATCTATTGCTTGTACCCAGCACAAGACCGACAGGATTTGTCGGCAATTTTGCATAATCTGTAAATACAGCCTTTTGTGTGCTGATGATCACCCACCCATTTCCCATGATCAGCAGTATGGTAAAAACCAGAAATGCATATATCCCAACCCACATTACCTTTCTCCAGAGTGACATTTTAAAATTAAATTAAAGCCCTGCAAAATTACTCAATTGTGCGAAGAAACTCGCGCTCGAGCAACTCTGAACGTCGCACAACCCCTTTATACCATTGCAGTCTAAGCAGTTCTTTCTCTTCATCTGTCAATTGCCATCGCAATGATGAATTCCGAAGTCTGGACAAAATAGAATTCAGGCAGATGGCGGCGCTCACAGAAATATTCAGGCTCTCTGTGAATCCCACCATCGGGATATGAATCTTACTATCCGCATGGGCAAGGGCATAGGGAGAAGATCCATGACGTTCGTTTCCCATCACAATCGCCAGGGGTCTATCAATCGGAACATCCTCAAGTGAAACACCATCCGGTGATGGATCCGTCACAGCAATCCGATATCCTTTTTGTCGTAATAAATGAAAACAGTCCTCTATGTTATGACCTCCCTTTTTCTTATACCGTATGATATCAAGCCATTTATTGGAACCTTTCAGTACTAGCTTATTGGTGGTCCACGTGCTGGTAGTTTCAATGATATGAAGATCTTGTAAACCCAGACATTCACAGGTGCGCACCACGGCACTGGCATTCTGCGATTGATAAATATCTTCCAAAACAATCGTAACATGCCGGGTACGGTGGTCAAGCACTCTTTCAATAAAATCCATTTTATGTTTAGAAATAAACTGACTGAAGTGCTTTGTGAGCAACTTGTTTTGTGTAACTGAATCCATAAAAAAATATTTCGTTCGTGATTTACTATCTCAAAGTACGCAAACAAAAAATCAAAATAATTTTACTATCTTTACTTTCGTTATACAATTTTTTAGTCGCTTTCAAGTCTCCGTATTCCATGCATTCTATATCAGGAGATTTTGACAAGACACACCGGGTTTAAATAGTTTTCATACTTTTGCACCGGATTTTTAAGCTATGGCAAAAATTTTAGTGGTTTCAATCGTTTGTTTATCTTTTTTCGCTGTCAGGGCGCAGGGTCCTTTGACTCCGCTTACTTCCCAGGAAGCAGAAAACAGAACAAATTTCAGCAGGCATTTTTCAGCTCCAATACAGGTACATCGGTGGGAGATTTATGAAGATACCATCGATGCCTGGAAGCGTTGGGACGTTGTGGACAATTATTCATTTGGTCCTGACCGTGGTAACATTGCCATGATCACCGACTTGCAGTCACTCCACCCTTACTTCAGGGATAAAGTGATTGAACTTATCCGGATCTGTAAATCTAAAGGCATCAAGCTTGCCATAGTAGAAACCTACCGGACGCCTACAAAGCAAAACGAATATAAATCAAAGGGTCGTAAATACACACGGGTTGGTCCCGGCCAATCCAAGCACCAATACGGTCTGGCGGTGGACGTCGTTGCCGTGATCGGCTCAAAAACCCAGTGGCGAAACATTGCATTATGGAGAAAAGTAGGTGTGATCGGCGAGCGACTTGGCCTCCATTGGGGCGGCAGGTGGCGCAGGCTTTTCGACCCGGGGCATTTTGAGTGGACCGGAGGCCTTGGCGTACATTCCCTTGCACAGGGCATCTTTCCTACTTTACCCAAATCGGAAAACTATCCTTGTCTGGATGATGATCTTCGGGAGCTACAACGTCACTGGAAAGCCTGGCAAATACAGCAGTCGGAAATGGCCCGCAAAGAACCTACACGGATAACCGAAAAATCCTTACCTAAATTAATCATCCGCGAAGGAACCGATAATTAAAGCTCCCATTCAAAAGTAATTCCCTCTTTGAAAGTTCTGAAAGCTTTGCGATTGCTGACGTACTATGTCTGAGTTTCAAAGTTTCTGCTGTGTAATGGAGGTTTCTACTTTTTGACGATCGGCGAGATACGCCTTGTAATCTTCTGAAAAGACGCTGCGTTCTTTTATTACCGTTTCGTATAATCCCATAAGGCCTACCGTCAATTCACAACCTTCCCGCAACCCATGGCTTCCTCCATCATGAGATGTTATATAATCAGCGCGTGAATTCTCCTTGGCGAATTTGCTTAACAGGGGACTGGAAGGACGACCGATCATGATACGCATTCCGCTAAGGCGTGCCACCTCGAAGTCTAAAACGTCGTCAAAGAAAAATAATACTTCGTTGTGCTTAAGTGCGTATTTTTCGCAGAAAGTATTGAATACAGTCGCCTTGTTTTTGGAAAGAGAGAACAGTTCGTGAAAATGCTCCCGTTGAGCCAGTACCTGCGCTGAGGGATTATTTTCGCCGGTGATAATGGCGGTGACCGGAAGTCTACCATTTCTTTTCCAAAGTGAATAGCGCAGCATGTTGGTTCCCATGGCGTCAACTTCAGAAAAAATGCTGCCGTCCAACCCTTGCTTGAAGCCGTCATTAAATACGCCATCCCAGTCAAATAAGATCGCTTTAATTTTCTTCAGCTTGTCAATAAAAACAGAAGGAGGAGAAACAAACTCCCCTCCTCCTGCCTGAAATAATTTTACAATGTCCTCGTTCATTGAGCCAGGTCTTGAATGTCAATCATTCCTACGGGCTTGGTGCCGTCAAGGACGAGGATCGTGTCAACATGCTTCTGTTTGAAGATGTCGTTGGCTGCAGTGAGCGCATCATTCTGCTGTACCGACAGCGGTGTGCCATACGTGAACTCTGACATTCTTTTCTTCAGAATATCCTGTCCATCTTTTTGCAGGGCTCTCCGCATATCTCCGTCCGTAAAGATACCCTTGACGTTTCCATCATTATCCGTAATGGTGATGGCGCCAAAGCCATATTCAGTCATCTTAACAATCGCATCGGTAAGTCCCGTATTGATATTAACCACAGGATTTACAGGGCTGATCACATCCTTCACCCGCATAGTGACCAACCGGGTGTGCTCAATAAACTGCTCCGTACCCAGCGTAGTAAGGTTATTGTCTGTAAGACCTTTCATGATCTTCCAGGGCACCGTTATGGTATGAACCCCAGTACTGATAGCATTGCGGATATGTTCCGCATTGCGAACCGAAGAAAACATGATCTTGGTGTCATAACCGTAGTGATCGACAGCAAATACACACTGGGAAACCAGGTCAAGGGCATCATGACCCTGATCTTGTAACCGTCCTACAAGCGGGCATACATAACTTGCTCCTGCCTTCATTGCCATGTACGCTTGATGTAAAGTGTACACCAGGTGCACATTCACCAACAGGTTTTCATTTCGAAGTAATTTACAGGCACGTACGCCTTCCAGCGACACAGGAATTTTAAACACAGTCCTTTTAGGATCAAGTCCCAGCTTAAGCTGACGGTGAGCCTCTTTTACCACCTCTTCGGCAGAGTTACCCAGCGCTTCAATCTGAAGCACGGGCACCATCTTGCTGAGTTTTACGATGAGTGAATCTACATCGGTCACACCTCCACGGTGCATGAAGGTAGGGGTTGTGGTGAGTCCATCAACGAAACCCAGCTTAAAGGCTTCTTCTATTTCTTTGAGGTCGGCTGAATCGAGGTATAGTTCCATTGGGTGAATTGTTGATTTGGTGATTTACGCTAATACGAGCTGTTTGTCGCGATACTTTACTTCGATCGCATGCAGTTCGAGGATAGGTTTTAAGAATTCTTCGAGATCATATACGCACAACTGACTGGCTGCGTCACAAAGGGCCTTCTCTGGTTCCGGATGTGTTTCTATAAAAACACCGTCTACTCCCGCAGCTACGCCGGCACGGGAAAGCACTGGCAGGAATTCGCGTGCTCCGCCCTTCGCATCGGCACTGGGGATTCCATACTTCCTGATGGCATGGGTAATGTCAAAGACCACCGGATAACCGATCTTGTTTAAATGATAAAAACTGCGGGGATCCACAATGAGGTCATTGTAACCAAATGTATAGCCGCGCTCGGTGAGAATGATTTTCTCGCTTCCGGATTCTTCAATTTTCTTAACCGGATGTTTCATGTTGTCAGGCGCAAGAAACTGACCGTGCTTCACATTTACAACCCGCCCCGTCTTTGCAGCAGCCACTACGAGGGTTGTCTGCATGCATAAATAGGCAGGAATTTGAAGAACATCGACTACCTCGGCAGCAGCTTTCGCCTGATCGGGATAGTGAATGTCTGTCAATAAAGGAAACCCAAACTGCTCCTTGATCTTGGCCAACATTTTTACACCTTTAGCAAGGCCTGGCCCATCATAAAACTTGACCGAGCTGCGATTATCTTTCTGGAAAGATGATTTGTAAATGATTGGCACATGGAGACGTTCAGAAACTTCTTTCAGTTTCTCAGCAGTCTTCATCATAATCATTTCGTCTTCAATTACGCAAGGGCCGGAAATGACAAAAAGGTCATCCGAACCGCAAGGAATATTGCCCACCATCACAATTTTCTTCTTCATAGTATAAATTTTTAAAGTCTTCTGAATAGATCTTTTACCGTATCATGGGTAATCTTGTTTTTCCAATCCTTGCCGATGGCATGGTTCCACATATGTTCCAGCTTAATCGACACGTTGGCCATGGCTGTGATGGTCTCTTCACTCCAATTTTTTGAAAGGCCTTTGGGCAATACGATATTGTGCTTCGTCGTCATCTCCGTGAATTCCCTCACACCCTCCGGATAAAAGTCAGCGAGATGTTGAAAGACTAAGCAGTTTGCATAACAATGCTTTTCTCCCAATATTTTGGAGAGGCCGTACGACATGGCATGCACGACGCCCACTTCAGAATAGGTTAAACTCAAACCCCCCATCATGGAGGCGACCATCAGCTTCTCATCATTCTCCGGGGTCTGACCCGACTTTTCGTTTAAATAAATATCACGACATAAGGCCAGCGATTGTTCTCCATAGGCGGTGCTATAGACGTTGTTCAATATTCCGTCTCGCGATTCGATACTGTGAATATAGGTGTCCATGCCAGTATAAAACCACTTTTCACGGGGCACCGAGCCAATTAAATCCGGATCCAGTACGACCTGGTTGAAAACAGTCCATTCACATTTCAAGCCCAGCTTTCTTTCAGGTCCTGTGAGCACAGCGGTCATGGATACTTCAGCTCCCGTTCCGGAGATGGTGGGTACACCAATATGATACACACCGGGTTTCTTGATCAGATTTAACCCCTGGTATTTCGTGGAGGAGCCTTCGTTAGTAAACATCAGGGAAACAGCTTTGGCAATATCCATGATACTACCGCCTCCGATGCCGATGACAACCGAAGGAATTCCCTTGGAGCTCTTCACCCGATCGCGAAGCTCATCAATCTGTGCCGTCGTCGGCTCTTCAGGATCCACATCGATGAATACAATCAGGTCACCCGGTCCTGCCTGGATTCTCTTTTCAAGTTCTTTACCCTTGAAGTAATAGTCCACCAGGTAAAGAACGAAATGATTATTTTCATTTCGTTTCTCATCTGCAATTTCCGCCAATTGCGAAAAGCTGCCTCTTCCGAAAACCGTCTTCTCTATGCCTTTGAAGTTCTTATGCATACGTTTTTACGGCAAGGGATTTTTCTACAGAAACCTTTATCTTTTCTGCAAGTGCAATCACTTCCGACTCATTCCAGGTGCAGCGAATACCAAAGGAGATGAGCCTTCCTACTACCTCCTGTGATTTTGGCAAATGCAGTTTGTTATAATCCTGTGACCGTTCGTAGTGATGAATGGGCAACGGCGCTGCTGATTTCAAATCTTTCAAGTGACCCCATTGGTTGATGAAATGGTACATGTTGATATACCAGTAATTAAAGCCACCAATACCGTCTTTGGTAAATGTATCTACCACTTGTTTCACTGATTCTGTATCAGGAAATAAAAGGTTCAGGAAAGTAGCAGAGTCACCGGAGGGATCGGGTATTGACGCAAAGCTGACGCCTGGTATGTTTTTGAGGCGATCCATCATGATTTGCTTGTTCTTCCGGTTGACGGCCATGATATGAGGAACCTTGCGGGTCTGAGCTATCCCGATGGCAGCGTGCAGCTCACTGATGCGATAATTAAATCCTAACACAGGATGCTGTTCCATCCCGCGGGCTGCACCCACATGATCGTGACCATGATCGCTGTAGCTATCGGCTAGTTTATAGCAGCTTTCAGAATTGGTAACAAAAACTCCGCCTTCTCCGGCCGTCGCAATTTTGAAAAAATCAAAAGAGTAGCAACCTGTCTTTCCAAATAGACCGACAGAAGTGCCCTTATAAGATGCCCCAAAAGCCTGACCGCAATCTTCAATGAGTGTGAGGTTGTTTTCTTTTACCACTTTTAAAATCTCATCCATGTTTGCCATCTGTCCACACATATGGACGAGCATAATGGCTTTTGTTTTGGGCGTGATGGCCTTGCGGATTCCTTCTGCACTCAGGCAGAGGGTCTCGTCAATTTCAGCAAAGACCGGAATGCCACCGCTGAAAATAACCGCTTCGACGGAAGCGATATAAGTAAATGGAGGAACGATGACTTCATCTCCCGAACCGATGCCCGCTGCGGCGAGTGCGCATGAAACCGCGGTTGATCCGCTGGATACCGCATGGGCATATTTTGCGCAGGTGATCTTCTTTACTTCGTTCTCAAAATCGCGCGCTTTCCAAATATTCTTTCGTTGCGCCTCGTGATTGTAGCGGAAAAGGATACCCGTTTCCAATACTTCATCTATTTCTTTCCGTTCTTCCACCCCAAAAAGCTCGCTTCCAGGCATAATTTCGATATTTAAGGCTGCAAAGATAAATAAATAATGGTTGGAAGCGGGGATAAATTAGCTTCAAAATGGCCTGCCGGTTGAAGCTGAGTGTTGGCAAGTAGGAGTTCAGAGTTCTGGCTGCGCCGTAGCGGTCATGTAGAGCGGAGTCGAAGTATTGAGTGCGGTGTTAGAAGATAAGAGTATGGTCATAAACTGACAGGATGATCAGGATAGAAATAATCTGACAGGATTACAGGATGTACAGGATTACAGGATGTACAGGACGGACAGGATGTTCAGGAAAATAATGGTTTGACAGGATGACTGAGGGTTCATACTATCTAATGCTAGCCCAGTATCGTTCCTTTTCGAAGGCGGAACTTGCGTTTGAATTGGAGCCGTTCGCTGCCAAAGTTGATTAACAGTCCAGTGTCCAGGCCGGTCGCGGTGAGATAATTCACCGTTTGAACCTCATGGATTTTTATCAGGGTCTCGACCGCTTTCAACTCCAGGATGATTTCATCCTCCACAAGAATATCAACTGAAAAGTCACCTACCGATACTCCTTCATAAAAGACATTAATTCGTTCCTCCTCTTCGGCTTGCAAACCCTCTTTACGCAATTCAATCAACAGCGCCCTTTTGTATACAGACTCCAGAAATCCGGGACCAAGAATACGATGCACTTTCATTGCCGAGCCGATGATCTGCTCTGTGAGCGGGTCGTTCAACTTCGGTTCCATACAGCATCCATCCTGTTAATCCTATACATCCTGTTAATCCTGTACACTAATTAATCCTGTACATCCTGTTAATCCTGTAACATCCTGTTAATCCTGTAACATCCTGTTAATCCTGTAACATCCTGTAACATCCTGTACATCCTGTACATCCTGTTAATCCTGTACATCCTGTTAATCCTGTCCAATTCCTATCCAAATCTAAATCATTGTCTCCACATTAAACCCATCATGTCCATCCTGTTTTCCTGTCTAAATAATGTTCATCCTATAAATCCATTAAAATCTATATCCCTATCTCAGAATAAGCTCCATCATATACATCCTGTTATCCTGTCTAAATACTATTCAATGTGGGCTAACCTATGCTGAATTGCGTGTCTACAAAGGACTCTCATTAAAACATCCCAGGCATTTGATAGCTGGATGGGCCTATACAAACTTTGTGAGCGGCGGCAAGGTTCCCTATTTGGATTTGCCTGCTGCCAATTACGACATGCGTAACCGTTCGGCCCTTGGATATGTAGAAGGTCGCTGTGAGGTTTGAAATTTGAAATTTATTCCTCCCATTGATCAAAATTTTTCAGTTCCTTTTCTCTGTACTCTTTCAAAAGTCTTTCACGCAATCCGTCTTCCTGGGTGTAGCCCGCAACTTTTATCATTCCCTTATTTGAATTCTTGCCCGTTACGGGAGGTGTCATGCCGCTTACATTCATGCCGGCTCTTTGCATGCCGTGGATGCTGTTGTCAAAATGGTTGGTATTGGATTCCTGGCCGCAGATTTCATAGGTCTTCCTGGAATCGTCCCGGATTATCTGCCAACATTTTGTATACATAAATTAATTAATAAGTCAAAGTTTTGGAATTCGTTGTTGGCGTTTTGCTGCCTCAATCCATTGAAATAAAAGTAACCAATTTCCAGATGCTATGCATGACTGTCTGAAAATGGCTGCTGGCACCAACAACCATCCTGATGATGCTCTTGGAATGGTCTCTATTTTAAAGCACCCAATTTGTTGGTGCTCGCTTGCTTCAATTCAAATTGAATAGCCGTTAAAATCTTTGTACTGGTCTGGATAAGACAAATTGGAGGCAAGCGAAACACCAACAAAGGAGAAGTCGCACAGTTTTGCTTTTAAAAAATGGTCGCTCAAGTTTAGTGTCTACAGTTTATTTTTTCTTGTGCGTGGGGTCATGATGCTCGATACAAACGTTATGTCAACCGTGAATGGCTTTGAAATTGCGAGCTGCGTCTTGTCGCACCTGCACCAAAACGAACTGTCAACAGTGAACAAAGATTTGTTAGTCGCCCTTAACGGCGGATCATAGTCCTGTCGGTCTATGTTATTGCTGCGTAACGAGTAACGAATAGTGGTTGGCAACCAATTGCCAGTTCCCGTGCAGCTTTACCCAGACCCTGGTAAACC
>JAYWDP010000470.1:0-9288 GCA_043779775.1 Cyclobacteriaceae bacterium | reverse complement strand
GCTCTCCTCAAAATGTTGTCGTATCGGTAAGTGCTGCTCCCGTCGTTAATTCGGTTACGGCAGTTAATGTTTGTTCCGGTGCCTCCGTGGGTCCTATTAATTTCTCCTCAAGTGTTGATCCTGGAGTTATTTATAACTGGACCAATGATAATGTAGTAATCAACTTGCCGGCAGTGGGAGTTGGACCTATTAGTTTTACCTCAGCGACTAACACCGGGAGTGTGCCTCTCATTGCTAACATCAGCGTGATTGGCACCAAGGGCGGATGCATAGGAGCAGCAACAACTTTTTCAATCACAATTAACCCTGAGCCCGTTCTTTTAATTTCAGCATTTCCAGCTGCTTGCAGCACCAATGCCAACACTTCGAATCCGGTGAATATTGTATTGGGTACCAATGGTACTTCTGTGAATGTTGCTGCCGCCGGGTACCAATTGACCCTACTACAGTATAGTACGGGAGGGCCCTTTGCATCACCTCTGCCGGCAGGGTTAACACGAAACGGTGGACCCGCCGTGGGAACCTTTGGTGATATAAATCTTGTGAAGAGTGATACCTACACCAATACTTCGGCCAACCCGATTACGGCACGTTATACTATTCAAGGCACGAGCGCTTCAGGCTGTAAGAGTGTTTTGCAGAATTATAATATTATTATTAATCCACAGCCTCAGTTTACTCCGGCCTCAGTGCCGCTCTGCAGTGGAATAGCGTCGGGCATAATTTTAAGCGCGGCAGGTACTTCGACAGCGATAGCACAATATGAACTTAAGACCATTGTATTAGGAGGATCTCTTACAGCCGCTGGAGGAAATGCAGCACCTGGAATTTATAACGCAGGAAATTTCCTTGCTGCTGATAAATTCATCAATACAACTGCACTTCCTCTTAATGTAACCTATACCATTGCGGCTATCAGTACGGTGGGTTGCAAAGGACCAAATCAGACGGTGGTGTTCACGGTCAACCCATCTCCGGGCATGCCCAACCTGGATGCTAAAGTCTGTAGCGGTGCTGCTTCCAATATTGTTTTAGTGGATAATTTTCCGACGAGCGTAGCGGCAGTAAGCTTCGACATTAATTCGATTATAATTACCGGTGGTATGATCCCGGGTGGAGGAAATGCCGGTATGGGTAACACCTCTAACTTCAATTTGATTAAGAATGATGTCTTTACGAATACAACCAATGTTGTTCAGACAGTAACTTATTCGGTGGTACCCGTATCCGGTGCGGTGCCTGCATGTAAAGGACCAACCACCAATATTGTATTAACTGTAGAACCCACAATTGTTGCCGCACCAGTGAATCTCAAGGCAACGATCTGTAGTTCCAGTGCTTTGACATCAGACCCAACGGATATTGATTTACAATCTACAACGATTCCGTCTGCCCCGGCATTGAATCCTATTACTTTCAGTTACACGGCATCAGTATTGCCGATTGGATCTATCACCGGATTCTCGCCTGCTCAATCCGGATTGGCAGCGGGTTTCCACATTACGGACAATCTGGTCAACAATACAAATAGCATTGCAACGATCACCTACCAGATCAGGGCTATTGCGAATGGGGCTGCCAACGGTGCAGGTTGTATCGGTGTACCGGTGCCAATTACGGTAACGGTTGAGCCTAAGCCAAAGATGATTGCTACTCCATCAACGAGGACTGTATGCGAAGGTGTGAGCGTAAACATCGCACTGTCATCGGTAACGGTGCCTTCGGGAGGAATTCCAGTTCAGTTTTTGTTAGTATCAGCGGTAGCCACCAATACTAATGGAATTGTAACAGGGATGTCAGCCAACGGCACCATATTCGCCAATCCTCAGACATTGGCAGATACGTATAGCAGCACATCAACTACTTCTGAAACTGTTACTTATACTTTCAGACCTCGCATGGCAGGTGGAGCGGCGTGTATTGGTGATGATGTAACTCTTACTATCAATGTAAATCCACTGCCTACCATTAGTGTCAATCCATTAACTCCAGCGCCCATTGCCATATGCAGTGGTGACCAATTTGATATTCAGATTCTTTCGGATGTGGTAAATACAGTCTCTACCTGGGTGACCCCTGTGACAACACCAACGGCAGGTTCTGTAACCGGAGGAAGCGCTGGTGCTGGAGATGATTTATTCCAGATATTGTTTAATAAAACAAGTCCGCTGGTTCAGACAGTAACCTATACGATCAAGCCCCAAGCGAGTGGTTGCGTAGGAACACCATTAATTATTCCTGTTCGGGTAAATCCTGTGCCTAATGTTCTTGGCACGGCCACAACAACCATCTGTCATGGTGGTACGCTTAATATTGCTCTTAGCAGCAAAGTAGCAGCCGGTGTTACGTTTGCCTGGACCGTGGATGATCCGAGTGGTTTGGGGGCTCCCGGTGCTTTTGATGGCAGCGGACCTACCATCAACCGGGTATTTACAAACACAACGGGGGCACAGGCTTCTATCACCTATACGATCGTGTCTACACTTGCGGCACCGGGTACAACGACAGGAACTTGCGTAGGTGATACCAAGATCATGTTCGTAACGGTTGCTCCTGAGATTACTGCTTCTTTCCTGAATACACCTGCTCCTGACTTCATTTGCAAGGGAAGCACTGAATATCTTGTTTTCCAGTTTGGTGGTCAGGCTCCATTTGATTTCATCTACACAAAAGATATAGGTAGTGGCCCTGGCCCGGGTATTCCTTTGCTCAATAAAGGACCTGTTGTCGTAGTCCAGGATGTTCCTGCTGTGACCACAACGTACACAATCGCATCTGTTACTTCTCATGTAAATGGTGTTTCATGTACAACACCTTTCGCCAAGCAGTTTGTGGTTAATGTTGGAGATACAGATCCTAACTTCAGTATTATCACGCCTTTGGCAACGTGTAGTCCTAACCGAACATCATTCAAGTATAACCAGGTAGCTGGCACGATTTATACCTGGCGTTTTGGAGACACAGCGGATTCAACCTATACGGCAACGACAACGGTTCCAAACCTGGTGATTAAGCACACGTACTCCAATTTGAGTCCGAGCAGCACACTTAATTATCCAGTGTCGATGCAAACGGAACTTCCGTCACCGTTCCCTGGCTGTTTCAAGAGCAATCCGCCTCAGACCATCACGATCTATCCGAATATTATTACCAATATTCTTTCAGATAAAACGTCTATCTGTAGTGGGGAAACCGTTCGGTTTACAAACCAAAGTGTTGGGGCAACATCACAAACATGGACTTATCGGGTGCAAGGCCAGGTTCCCGAGACGGCCATGGGAAATACAACGAACATCAATTCGGTATTCACAAATAGTACTGCTGCCAATCCCATAATTTATGAAGTTATCTGGCGTGGCACGAACGGCAACTGCCCTACACCGGATCAGATTATTCCTATACGGGTTTATCGCAGTGCGGTTGCAGGATTTAATGAAGGCGTCCTCCCAAATGTCATCAGTGGTCATGGCATTGTCAATATTACCAATACAACGGTTCCTGTGGATGGGACAGCTTTTATATATGATTGGACTTTTGGTGCAGATTCCCATATCGGTGCGGGTACGGCGCCTGCCAGTTTCTCAGGCACTATGCCTCCTCCGATTGATTATACCAAGCCAGGCACAAAGGAGATCGTACTTACGGTGACCAATACTCAAAATGCCTTGTGTAAGTCTACATTCACGAAGACGATCAACCTACTTTTATTACCGTTGACGGCTTCGTTCACTTTTACTCCGGCAGAATCTTGTGCCCCCACAAAGATTTCAGCTATTGGTTTTGCTACAGGGGACGAATTCTTATGGAATGTAACTGACAGCAATAGCCCCCCAAGGATAGTAGCTTCTTCAACGGGTATTCAGCCTACGTTTAATATTCCCACAGAAGGAAATTACATTATTACCTTCAAGACATCCAGTTCTCAGGATGGCCAGTCGGTCTTTGCTCCGAGCCAGACGTTCAAGGTGTTTGGAAAACCATTTGCTTCGTTTGATGCACGTCCCGATATTGTTTACATCCCAGATACGGAATTGAGCACATTCAATTTCAGCTCAGGGGCTACCGATTATAAATGGGATTTTGGTGATGGGGAGACATCAATACAAGAAGAGCCCAAACATACCTACAAAGTGGAAGGTAAATATGATATACTCTTATTGGCTAAGAATGATCATGGAAATAATGTGGTATGTACTGATACATTATCGCATCAGATAGTTGCAAAACAAGGAGGGATAGTAAAGATACCAAATGCGTTTACCCCAAATCCTTCAGGGCCGTCTACATCTCTGGGAGGTACGGGAGGAGGAAGTGGTGGAGGAGGAAGTGGTGGCGGTGGAAGTGGTGGAGGTGGCGGTGGTGGCGGTGGTGGAAGCGGCACTGGATCAAGCGGTTCATTTAATGATGTATTCCTTCCATTTGCTAAAGGTGTGGAGGAATTTAACCTTCAGATTTATGATCGCTGGGGTAACATGATTTTTGAAAGTAACAGATCAGATACCGGTTGGGATGGGTATAACAGAGACGGAAGACTGCTTCCTGCTGGCGTGTATGTTTATAAACTTACATTGCGGCTTTCGGATGGGCAGCGGTCAACACAAATTGGTGATGTCACCATGATCCGATAATTTTATGCTTGCTATGCTGAAGAAAGTTTTATTATTAGTGATATTCGGAACGATTGGTTTTTGTGCTTTGGCACAGGACCCGCAATTTTCTCAATATTATCAGCAGCCCCTTTATTTAAATCCTGGGTTTACAGGGATTACACCTCAACAGCGTTTGACTTTCAATCACCGCATTCAGTGGCCAAATCTTCCCCAGGCATTTTCAACCTTTGCAGCCTCGTATGATATCTGGGTGGATGAATTGAAGAGTGGATTCGGCGTTCTGGTAACGACTGATAAAATGGGATCGGCCGGGTGGCGCACAACTACCGCAAGCTTGCTGTATAGCTATAAGCTAAGAATTAGTGATAAAATCGTTTTTTCTCCGGGATTAAATTTTGGATACGGCATTAATGGACTTGATCGCACCAAGCTTAAAATGGGTGACGGTCTGGAATACGCCGGAGTGTCCCTCGACCCCGCCCTTAATAGCTTGGGGAATCAGCAATATTTTGATTTTGGTGCAGGGTTTCTTTTGTATTCTAAAAGTCTGTGGATTGGGTTAGCGGCAGCACATATGAACCAACCCAATATGTCCATCCTTAACAGTGAAACCCGCTTACCAATGAAAATTACTATTCATGGAGGCGGACGCATTACTTTGAGGAGCGGATTGAGAACTTCTTCCAGTCTATCATATCTTACTCCGTCCTTTATTTACCAGTCACAGGGGGGGATTTCGCAACTAAACTTGGGACTTAACTATCACATTGATCCGGTATTTATAGGTGTTTGGTATCGTGGAAAGCCTATCGAGAAAAATATATTGGGTTCAGTAAATCAAGATGCCATGATTCTGCAATTGGGTATGTACCTCGATAAGATGACTATAGGGTATAGCTACGACTTTACAATATCTCCGTTTTCAACCTCCTCCGGAGGGGCGCATGAGTTGTCTATCGTATATGAATTTAACGTGAAGCCTATCCATCGAGGTGTAAAAAAGCGCAACCGGCTGATTCCTTGCCCAACGGGTGGCCGTCAGGAAGGTTACTGGAAATAAACCTTACCGATAGTCCCGTTCATTTATCAGGATGTCAATCATCTGTATAATTCTTCGGTTAGTCTACAAAGACGACCACTTAGCCGTTCATGCGGTTCCTTTCATCAATTTGAGCTTATTTATATCCGTCTAGGTGGTTTTAATCGATTGTAAAACAATCGGTTAAATGATTTCAACTAAGAGAATTTTTCTTTTATTTTTTTGTACTTCTATTCTGCTGATCGCACAGAATAAACCGGCGTTAGCCCAATGTGGTGGCATCATGGAGCCGGGCTTTGCTTTTTTGATTTTACCTACACCAATAAGGGAATCTATCGGGCCAGGTTACTAATAAGGGATAACGGTTAATAAACTTTTTGACGTAAGGCTTCGGGTCGGGGGCACGCATGAACTTGCGTTGAAATATAAGTTGGCCATCGATATGTCTTCACATGCAAAAAAGAGGGAAAAATTAATACCATGCCCCACATTTAACCATAAGTAGCCCCTTTCTTTTATCGACACATGATAAAACCTACCTTTACGAAAAAATAAGGCAGAGCCGGTATTCATGAATCTTTCGGGGGACTTGTCCACAAATCATGTTTTTAAAATTGTTTCACAAGCTGCTCAGGAACAGGGACTTGAAGCATACGTGGTGGGGGGCTATGTGCGCGACTTGATTTTAAAGCGCCCGAATAAGGACATCGACTTCGTGTGTGTGGGAAGCGGCGAAGCGTGGGCCCGGAGGGTAGGTGAGAAGTTAGGTGGACTTCCGGTAACGGTCTTTAAGAACTTTGGGACTGCCATGATCCGGGAGGGTGACTATGAACTTGAATTTGTGGGGGCACGTAAAGAATCATACCGTCATGATTCACGAAAACCTATCGTCGAAGATGGCACGCTGGAAGATGATCAGAAAAGACGTGATTTCACAATCAATGCGCTGGCCATTAGTCTTAACGAAATCAATTATGGAGAGCTGAAAGATCCGTTTGGTGGCGTTGCCCATCTGAAAGAAAAGATGATCAGAACACCCATGGACCCGAATGTAACTTTTTCAGATGACCCGCTGCGCATGATGCGTGCGGTTCGTTTTGCTTCTCAGTTGAGTTTTGATATTGAGCCGGATACTTTCCAATCTATCATTGCTAACCAGGAACGATTAAAGATTGTTTCGATGGAACGAGTTATTGAAGAAACCAATAAAATCATTTTGTCACCCATTCCATCCTATGGTTTTAAATTACTGTTTCACAGCGGACTATTGAAGCAGTTTTTCCCGGAGTTGGTGGCATTGCAGGGTGTTGAGTATGTTGATAATCGCGCTCACAAGGATAACTTTTATCATACTTTGCAAGTATTGGACAATGTTTCCCGGATGACAGCCGATTTGTGGTTGCGCTGGGCGGCCATTCTTCACGACATTGCCAAGCCATTGACGAAGCGATTTGAACCTGGGCATGGGTGGACTTTTCATGGACACGAAGATAAGGGAGCCCGTATGGTCCCTGGGATTTTTAAGCGGTTCAAGTTGCCATTGAATGACAAGATGATATTTGTACAGAAACTCGTTCGCCTTCATCTTCGGCCTATCGTACTCGCTTATGATGTGACAGACTCTGCTGTGAGACGACTGTTATATGAAGCAGGTGACGATACAGAGTCGCTAATGAAGTTGTGCCGGGCAGATATTACTTCCAAGAACTCAGAAAAAGTCAGCAAGTATTTAAAAAACTTTGGGAAGGTAGAAGAGAAAATGAAAGAGGTGGAGGAAAAAGACCGGGTTCGAAATTTTCAGCCCCCCGTTACAGGGGATGAGATCATTCGGATGTTTAACTTACCTCCTGGCCCGATAATTGGTGAGATTAAGGAGCGTATCAAGGAAGCTATACTGGAAGGTGAAATTCGAAACAACCGGGACGAAGCGCTCACCTTGTTACATTCAATAGTCCGACAAAAAGGAATCTTAAAAACTGAATTAAAACCATGATTTGAAAATGAAAAAGGTTATTATTTTAAAAATGGTATTAGTGCTGTTCACTTCAGTGATTGCCTGGTCGCAAAAACCCAAGACAGGGCAGACTCAAACCCCGGTAAAGCCCACTGAACAAAAGTCAGAGGCGGTAGCCACTACTCAATTAATCGGAACGCATTTTGCAAAGAAAAATTCAATCGCATCGCGATGGAATGACCTTGATGTGGCAAAGGATGCTTTGTACGACCTCATCGTGGAGTACCCCGGCAACGATTCACTCATTTTCTCCTTGGCCTATTTCTACTATGAACATCAGAACCATACGTCATCGGTTTTGGTATGTCAGGATTTATTGGCCAGAAATCCGAAGAATGCAGGAGCCCTGGAATTGGCAGCGATAGGATATGAGAACCTTGTTATTTATGACCGGGCATTACAGAATTACGAAAGCCTGTTTCTTCTCACCAACAATAACTCAACGCTTTATAAGATGGCTTTTTTGCAATATCAGCTTAAGCGGTATCTGGAATGTCTTACCAATATTGATATTCTTTTGGCCGGTCCGGAAGCTGCAACACTAAAAGTAACTTTTAATGACAAGGAGAATAAATCGAAGGAATATATCCTGAAAGTGGCCTTATTGAACTTAAAGGGGATGGTTTATAAAGACCAGGCTGACAAGGTCAATGCCAAAAAGTTCTTTGACGAAGCCCTGGTTGAAGCCCCTGATTTCCTGCCTGCCAAGCAGAATCTGGAATCTTTGAAGTGATGCAACCCTTTTAAATAGGTTCTGTCTTTACGGATCAGGACTATGAGCTTAGAGGCAACGGCTGGGAATGTTCACGCTGATCTTATCGAAAAGTGCCGTCAGGGTGATCGTGAAGCACACTATCAGTTGTACAAGCTTTATGCAAAGAGTATGTTCAACATTGGCTATAGGATGGTTCATAGCGAAGAGGAGGCTGAAGATGTTCTGCAGGAGGCATTTATCAGTGCATTTCGAAGCCTGGACCTTTATCGGGGAGACGCCTCGTTTGGGTCATGGCTAAAGCGGATTGTTGTTAATAAGGCAATCAATGTATTGAAAAAACGAAAGACGGAGCGTTTTCCTGAAAATGAAAATTTTGACTTGGCAGAAGAGGTATGGGCTGACGAAGAATTTCCATTTTCGGTTCAACAGGTAAAAAATGCCATTGAAAGTTTGCCGGATGGCTACCGATCGGTATTGTCATTGTACCTCCTGGAAGGATATGATCACAGTGAAATTGCCGAAATACTCGGTATTTCAGAGTCCACATCAAAGTCGCAATTTAACCGATCGAAAAAGAAGCTCCGGGAGATCCTGGAAGGAGGTAAACTATGAGAGATCAACTTGAAAAATTTGTAAAAGAAAACCGGAGCCAGTGGGATGATAGGATGCCCCATGAAGATAACTGGGCACGGATATCGCAAATACTTTTTGGTAAAGAGAAAGTCTTCTTATTAAATTCTGTTACCTTCTGGAGGATTGCAGCTTTTGTATTGCTGGGCCTCTCAACCTTTCTTTTTTTCCACAAGCAAAGTTCTACGGCGGTCAGCAAACAGCAGATGGTTCAGCAACAGGACTTTTCTGACATTGAGTCATTTTACTCGGCACAAATTCTGGAGAAAGTAGCCTTGAT
>JAYWDP010000469.1:0-9296 GCA_043779775.1 Cyclobacteriaceae bacterium | reverse complement strand
TTCGTAGGCTTCCCTGATTTTTTCCGCCGGATGGGTTTTACTTACCGCAATTAATTTAGCGCCATAGGGTTTTACCTCCTGTCTGAATTTCTCTATGTTATCTTTGATTCCCATTCTATCTTTAACCTTTTACGACTAAAGGCATACAAAAATATGGCTATCCTTGGAACGTTGCTGAAAAGAGGAATAAAACTTCGCGAAAATCTTGAACAGGAGTATTCCACACCCTTTGAGTTGCAGAAAAACGAGTTAAAGGATTTGATGATCACCGCCAGCTCAACAGAAATTGGCAAATATTACAACTTCCCTGAAATCCTGCGCCATTTCCGCCATGGACCCAAGGAATTTTATGAGCACTTTAAAGTAATTCCCCTCCATGACTATAACAAAATATATAAAGATTGGTGGCAACTGGCCTTGAAAGGAGCCAAGAATATATGCTGGCCAGGCAGGGTTAAATACTTCGCGTTGAGTTCCGGGACCTCGGACGCATCCTCCAAGTATATTCCGGTGACGAAGGATATGACAAAGGCGATTCAGAAAACAAGCATCCGCCAGATTCTTTCTCTTTCAAAATATGATTTGCCCGCAAAGTTTTTTGAAGCAGGCATACTCATGATCGGTGGCAGTACGCACCTAAACAAGAAAGGAAGTTATTTCGAAGGAGACTTAAGCGGCATCCAGGCAGCCCGTCTTCCCTTTTGGTTTCAGCATTTTTATAAGCCGGGAAAAAAAATTGCTAAGACCCGGAAATGGGACCTGAAGCTTGAAGAGATTACCAAAAAAGCAAGGGACTGGAACATCGGAATTATTGTTGGTGTTCCCGCCTGGATACAGATTTTATTGGAGAAGATAATTGCCTATCACAAGGTTAGTAACATTCACGAAATCTGGCCCAACCTGAACGTGTATGTTCATGGCGGAGTTTCTTTTGATCCGTATCGGAAAGGGTTTGAAAAATTGCTGGGCCATCCGATCCGCTACATTGAAACCTATCTCGCATCAGAAGGTTTTCTCGCTTACCAGTCTGGGCCCAATCATCGTTCCATGAAACTGGTGCTGAATAATGGGTTATTCTATGAATTTGTGCCTTTCAACGAAGATAATTTTCAATCTAACGGCGAATTGATGCCTGACGCGAAAACCCTGTTGATTGATGAGGTTGAAGAGGGAAAAGATTACGCAATACTTTTATCAACCTGTGCAGGAGCCTGGCGTTATCTGATTGGGGATGTGATTAAATTCACATCGGTTGGAGAATGTGAAATCATCATCACGGGACGCACCAAGCATTTTCTTAGCCTTTGCGGGGAGCACCTCTCCGTGGACAATATGAATAAAGCGGTTGAGCTGGTATCCAATGAAATGAACATTGATATTAAAGAGTTTGCGGTAGCAGGTATTCCTCATGGGTCGCTTTTTGCCCACCACTGGTTTGTGGGCACGGACAACAAAGTCGACAAAAAATTGCTGAGGGACCGCCTTGATTATTTTCTAAAAGGTTTGAATGACGATTACGCGGTAGAACGTGGCGCCGCGCTGAAAGATATCTATGTGGAAGTGGTCCCTACCAAGACGTTTTATGAATGGATGGAGTCGAAAGGGAAAGTAGGAGGACAAAATAAATTTCCACGCGTGCTCAAGAACACTCAGCTGGAAGAGTGGAAATCTTTCCTTGCGCAGTGATGCAAATCATACTCAACGGGCTTCAACTGGGGATCGTTCTTACCTTTTTGGTTGGCCCCGTTTTTTTTACCATCATCCAGACCAGCATCGAACGAGGGTTTTGGCGGGGTGCCCTGGTGGCGGCGGGTGTCTCTCTCAGCGATATTCTGTACGTCACCATCTGTTACCTGGGACTTGCCCAGGTGATGGCCAACTCGAATCTCAAAGTTTATATGGCTTACGGGGGTGGCGCCATCCTGATCGGTTTTGGATTGTATCATTTTTTTATAAAAAGCAGGAAGATGATAACGGATATTCAGAATCCTGTATCTGAAATAAATTTTTTCAGGTATTTTGTAAAAGGCTTCATCATCAACGGCATTACCCCCATGGTATTGTTCTTCTGGATTGGCGCCGTCAGCATCGCCACCATTGATTTTGGCTATTCAAAGTTGGGAGAGTTTGTATTGTTCTTCGGCTCCGTACTGGCGACTGTTTTGACAACCGATATTTTAAAGGCTTATCTGGCCGACAAGCTGAGACGAATTATAACACCCCGATCCCTGATGGTCATGAATATTATTCTGGGGGTCATGTTGATTTTTTTCGGGTGCCGGTTGATACTGCTGGCGAAAACGCTGACCGTTGGTTAGTCTTGAAGAATGTTGCTCAAAAAGGTCGATTTGAGCAACAGCCAAAATAAAAACAGGATGATGGCCCAGCGCAGATAGATAAAATAGAAGTCTGATGTGTCTTTGAAACGGGTCTCCTTGATTTCCGCCTTTTCGTATTGATCAATCTTTTTGAATACCTGCTGCAGCGCACGGTTATCCGTTACACGGAAAAACTCACCGGCACCGAGGTTAGCAATTTTTCTCATGGTTGATTCATCCACGGTATTCTCGACCATGTTGGGTCTTCCAAAAAAATCCTTCCCGAATGGTACGAGGCCCTCTTTCCCCACTACTATGGTATAAATTTTAATGTTATAGGCTGCGGCAAGTTCGGCGGCAGTGATGGGGTCAATATTTCCCGCTGTATTGTCACCGTCACTTAATAGGATGCATACTTTTGACTTGGAATTTGATTCCCGCATGCGATTGGTGACTACCGCCATGGCACTGCCAATGGCTGTGCCGCGGCTTTCAATCATGTCGAAATTGAGTTCATTCAGGTAAGAGTTGAGGAGGGCGTAGTCCGTGGTAAGGGGCGCCAGGGAGAAAGCATCTCCTGAAAATACTACAATGCCGATACGGTCTTGCATGCGACCTTTGATAAAATCACGGGCTACATTTTTGGCTGCTTCCAGCCGATTGGGTGTGAAGTCTTCAATCTGCATGGATTGTGAAATATCAATCGCTAGCATGATATCGATACCTTCGGTCCATTGCTCAACTTTTTCATTTGTCTTTTGCGGTCGGGCGAGGGCAATCAGAATAAGTGAAACGATGAGCGCCAAAAGGATTTCCGGAATGAGGCGAAGGAAGGTGAGGGGCGAAGTCTTTAAATCGCTTTTTGAAAAGGCAACAGGTAATTTTTGATTGAAAAAATATCGCCAGGCCCAACGTACCAACAGAAGGATTGGGACCAAAGCAAGGGCATAGAGAAAATACACATTGCTCCAGGTAAATGCCCTCAGCGTGGACAGAGAAAACCAGTCCATCGACCAATAACTTACATTATCCATTCTTCACCTCTTCTTCCTTTTTTTTAAGTCGGTCTTGTGAGTAGGATTGCAAAAATTTAAAGGACTCAAGCGGAGAGGTGACCCCACCGTAAATACCCCGGTCAATGGATCGCAATGCCTGATCCAACAGGGTGTCACCGGCCATTTGCTTAATTTCTTTTGACGTAAATTTGGTGTAGGGTGACTTCTCAAGATCTTCCATATAGCGTTTCCAAACAACCAATGCCTCTTCGGCTTTTCGAAGGGTAAACTCAGCCCCAAGTTTTTCCAAAATCCGGTTAAAGTTTATAATAAATTCCTGGTAGTCTTTATGCAGTCTGCGCAATGCAAAATATTTCCGGATCCGCTTACCGAATACGATCCATAGTACAATACCCGTAACCAGTATGCCCGCTCCGATGAATACAAACACCGGGTAATTAAAGATCCAGTTTACTTTCAGGTAATCGGTATTGGTTTTGAGCGGGAGTTTTTCCACCGAGACAGAATCAGGAACGCTTGCCACCCGATATTGCAAAAAGATGCTGTCAGGTCTTGCATAGACCGCAACACAATCTTTTCCTTGTAAGATGAATATTGGCAACTGGAGCCGCTGAATGCTGTCTATTTCAAAAGTGGTGAGGAGATACACTACGCTGTCATAGCTGTCTTCGCCCACTGTTTTTGTCACAAAGAATTTTTTCTTGCTTATTTCAAAGGGCGCAAAAGAAAAGGTTGAATCCGGAAACAAGACTTGCCTGGAGCGAGGATAATGTACCGTAAGGGAATAGGGTATGGCTTCCCCGATGCTTAGGCTGTCAGCAAGAAATTGCCCTTTAACCCGCACGACATCCTGTGCCATCGCTGGTGGGGCAATCAAAATCAGGAAAATCAGGCATCGAATCGACATCCTCTGTACACACTCCATGGTCCTTACGTAGTCTTCAACGATTTATTCCTAACTTTAAAAAGCCTCAGGAGCTTGGGTACAAAATCTTCTTCAGTGGCTACCTGAAGGTAATTAATTTGATGCTTCCGGCTGAATTTCATCAGCTCTTCCTGCCGGCTAACGTGGGTGTTGGCCATTCGGGTGCGGAAATCACCAAAGGAAGTATTGATCCACAAAGTCTTTTTTGACTCATTATCCAATACCGGGATGATTCCGAGTTTTGGTAAGCCGGTTTCACGTTTATCACTGACTTGTATGATCGCCAGGTCATGCTTTCGGGCAAGGGATTGCAAGTTATGATAATAGCCTTCGTCAATAAAATCGGAAATCATAACAATTACGCTCCTGCGTTTGATGGAGTTTAATGCGAATGAAATGGCTTTTGCCAGATTCGTTTTTGCGGAATGCGGCTGGAGTTTCTCCAGATGCGAGATAATTTGATAGGCCTGCGCTATTCCTTTTTTTGGTTTGAGATATACCTCCCGTTCATCGGAATAGCAAATCAACCCAACCTGGCTGGACTCTTTGGCACCCGACAAGGCCAGGACCCCGCAGATTTCCATGGAGATGTCGAACTTGGTCTTTCCAGGGCTCCCGATATTCTGAGAGGCACTCACATCCAGGATAAAAAATATAGTTTGCTCCTTTTCTTCCTTAAATGTTTTTACGAACGTGCCATGACCTTTGGCAGAAACATGCCAGTCGATGGTGCGTATATCGTCGCCATATTGATACGGCCTCACATCATCAAACTCCAATCCGGATCCCTTGAAGATGGAATGGAAGTCGCCTTGCATCTGACTGTTGATGGCCTTGCGTATCTGTATTTCGTACTTACGAAGCTTTTTCAGCAGTTCTCTCACTCCGGCATCATTTTAGTGGCGCTAAAATATGAGTAATTTTGCAAAGGGGAAGCCTAAAAAAATAACTGATTCAGGAATTTTATGAAAGGTAAGCTCGTATGGATGGTTTGTTTGCTCCTGGCAGTGTCCTGCAAGAAAGACTCCACTCCACCGGGCGTCCTCACCAAGTCACAGATGGCAGACTGGATGATTAAAGTGTACCTGGCCGAGGCCCGGACCGGAGCCTGGGCGATTTCCCGTGATTCTGCTTATAAACTATTTGTGCCCTATCAGGATACCCTCAAGCATAGAAACAGCATGTCGGATTCAACATTAATGAAATCATATCTGTATTATTTGGAGAATTCTACGGAGTTGGAAGTCATTTATGATATCGTAATAGATTCACTGAATTTGCGCGAACAGCGTATGCGAGAGTCTGCTCCTGTCACTCACTAATTTTAAATGATCTATCCCAAGGATTTTGAGACCAGACTGGGCTTTGACCAGGTCCGTCAGCGGATCCATAATCTTTGTGTGGGTGAACTGGGGAGAAACCGGGTCGCCTCAATCACCTTCCTTTCAGAATTTGAGTTGCTTGAGCCTCTATTGAAACAGAGTCTGGAGACTTTACTGCTCGGGCAGCGTGGCGAAGATCTTCCCATCGGGCCTTATGATGACCCGGAAAGCTGGTTTCAGACGGCATCCATAGAAGGCAACTTCCTCGAAGGGGAGACATTTCTGAGAATTGCACACACATTACAGTTCATCCGAACCGCCAACGATTTTTTATGGAAGCATCAGCTCGATTGTCCGGCACTATTCCTTTTGACGCTTCCCGAAAATTCGGGGAAAAAATTTATGGATTCTATTTTGGTCCGGATCGACGAAGAGGGGAGAGTGCGCGACAATGCTTCACATGAATTGTCCAGGATCAGAAGAAAATTGCGTGAAGAAGAATTGAAGGTTCGCAGGGTAGCTGAGCAGATCATACGAAGGGCACTCGCGCAAGGCTGGTCACCGGAAGGATCCAATCCTACCATCCGGGAGGGGCGTCTGGTGATACCTATTGTAGCTGAACACAAGCGAAAGATTCCCGGATATATTGTCGATCAGTCTTCCACTGGGCAAACGATTTATCTTGAGCCGGGTGAAGTGATGGAAGCCAATAACGACTTGCGCGATCTGGAACTCGAAGAAAGAAAAGAAGTCGTACGAATACTCCGCGAGCTTACTGCCTTGTTACGTCAGCACCTTCCTGAGATTGAAAAGGGCTATGAATTTATTGGCCTCCTGGACTTTAACCGGGCGAAGGTCAGGTTCTCTGCAGCCATCCAGGCCGGACTTCCTGTCGTCAGGACTTATCCTTCCCTTCGATGGATAGCGGCGCGTCATCCGTTGTTGTATTTGTCTTTGAAAGAAAAACGGCCCCTGATTCCCCTTTCCATAGAATTAAAAACGGAAAACCGGTTTCTTCTAGTCTCCGGTCCAAATGCCGGCGGGAAATCGGTCTGCCTGAAGACAGTCGGCCTGATTCAATACATGCTTCAATGCGGATTGCTGGTACCCATGCACAATGATTCTGTCATGGGCATATTCCGGAAAATATTTCTGGACATCGGCGATCAGCAGTCCATTGAGAATGATTTGAGCACCTACAGTTCTCACCTGAAGAATATGGATTTTTTTATAAGCCAATCCAATAGTGAAACACTGGTGTTGATGGATGAGTTGGGATCTGGTACAGATCCGAATTTTGGCGGAGGGATCGCGCAAGCCGTTTTGGAGCAATTGGTAACTCAAAAAGTCTGGGGTCTGGCAACTACACATTATTATAATTTGAAAGTTTTTGCCAGCAATTTTCAAGGGATACAAAATGCCGCCATGAAATTTGATACGGAGCATTTGATGCCGCTCTTTCAATTGGAAATCGGACAGCCAGGAAGTTCGTTTGCTCTGGAGATCGCCAGGAAAACCGGCCTTTCAGGAAAAACCCTGCAAGCGGCGGAGCGGATCATCGGTAAAGAACTGACAGGTCTGGAGACTTTAATGAAACAGGTCGCGGGGGAAAAACAGCGTGTATCGGAAAAAGACCAGGAACTAAGGCAGCAGGAGACAAAATTAGCCTCCGCGCTGAAGCATTATGAATTACTTTCCGCAGAACTTGAATCGCGTAAGAAGGAGATCCTCAATTCAGCGAAAGCAGAAGCTTCGACCTTGTTGCAGCAAACAAACCGGGAGATTGAAAAAACTATTCGTCACATTCGTGAAAACAAAGCAGAAAAACAGGAGACACGGAAAGTACGTCAGGGATTAAAAGATCTTGAGAAGAAAGTAAAACCCCTCCCGTTGCCCGGGACAAATCCGGGAGGGCCCTTGGCAGTCGGCGAAAAAGTAAGGATGATGGGAGGAGAAGTGACTGGCACGGTACTTTCCGTGAAAGGTAAAACGGCCATCGTTCAGTTTGGTGAGCTGCGGTCAACGGTGAAGACGGAAAGATTAATCAAAAGTGAGTACATAGAATTTAATAAGCCCCAGCGACCCGTGGCCCGGGGTGTGGAACTGCATCAGCGTCAATCAGATTTTTCATCTGTGCTGGATATCCGTGGCAAACGTGTTGAGGAGGTGCTTCCCCTGCTGGTTCGATTCATGGATGACTCAGTTCTATGGAGTCAATCAGAAGTAAAAATCCTGCATGGCAAAGGCGAAGGTGTCCTGCGCAAAGTGGTGAGGGATTACTTAAAGCAGTTAAAGAGTGTTGCTGCCTTTAATGATGAGCATGCCGACCGGGGTGGGGATGGAATGACGATTGTAAAAATGAAATGAATGGGTCGAAGATGACCACATGAATACAAGACACAGAATTTCAAGATTCAAAAAATTAATAAGATGATTTGAATCAATTTCCATTTGGAAGTGACTTTGAGACAATAAAAAAGCCCTTTCGCAAGGGCTTTAAGTTTATGAGAAGATTTTTCTGTTACAATCCAAAAGTAAATATCCAGGTACCCTGAACATTACCTACTCTTGGTCCTGGAAATCCAGTTCCGGTGTAATTGAAAGTCATTTGAAGTTGTGTATCGGATACGGAATAGGTGATGGGTAAACTATCATCACGTACAAGGCCTGTGGCAAAGTCAGTTCCAAAAGCGAAAGTGCCCGAACTTGACCAGGGGCTCAGTGCTGGCCGTCCGGTATTGCTATATGCGAAGGTTGTTTGTCCAGCGGTGCTGGAAATCACCATCTGAAATCCAGTGTAAGTCTGTGGTGTGTTATTCAGCGTTACCGTTGTAATCTTCCAGGTCTTGGACAGTTTCACCAATTGCGCATCCTGCGGAGTTTGACCAGGGCCACTGGATTTACTGCATCCTGAATAGGTAAGAAGCGTACCAACCAACGCGAATGCAAAGAGAAACTTAAAGCTTTTCATCATATTAAAAGATTAATTCAAACATACTAAAATACGGTTTCTTTTGGAAAAGTGAGCCCTAAAAAAGAGGGAATCACACAGGTTTAATGTCATTTAAGACCTTTTAGTAACCCTATTTGTAGTCAGGGAGACTGATTTTTACCGCATTGGATGGGTATTCATTCTCCATATTAGAGCCGATGAAAACCGTGGAATTGCCCACAATTTGGTCGAAAGTCCTCCAATACCATGCAATGGCCTGTTTATCAAGGTTAGTAGTGGGCTCATCCATGAATACCATTTCCACGTCAGAATAAAAGGCGAGACCCAATTTTAATCTTTGCTTCATGCCGGAAGAGAATTGACTTATCATCTTATTTCGGGCATGAGCAAGCTCCATGAGGTCAAGCAGTTCTTCCAGACTTTTGCTTTCTCGTATTTTCTTAAATGAAAAATGAAATTTCAAAGCTTCTGTTAGGGTAAACTCTTCGATCAGATCCATGTAAGACGTGACAATGCTTAGGTTTTGATGAACATCTTCTACCAGGACATTGGCAGCGCCCTTTTGATACATGACCACCCCTTGTGTGGCGGGAAGCTGTCCCCATAATACCTGAAGCAATGTAGATTTGCCAGACCCGTTCGGACCGGTAATGGCATACACGCCTTTTTGAAAGGAGTAGTTGAAGTTTCTAAAGATCCACTCGCGATTGAACCGTTTCCCCAGGTTTTCAGCGGTGAGGGTCATTCAAAGGATGCCGTACT